>JAFRWU010000085.1 GCA_017441705.1 Clostridia bacterium
AAGTCGGCCTTGTTGATGTAGTACGGGCTCTTGATGGGCTTGTCGCCGAAGCGCAGGTGGCTGATGGTGACGCCGCCGGTCTTCTTGGAGTCGTACTGGAAATACGCCTGGACGTATTTGTCGGTATAGTCGCCGATGATCTTGATGGAGTTCTTGTTCGCGCCGACGGTGCCGTCGCCGCCGAGGCCCCAGAATTTGCATTCGATGGTGCCTTCCGCCGCGGTGTTCGGCGTATCCTCGCGGGATCTTTCGGGCAGCGAGAGGTTGGTCACGTCGTCCACGATGCCGATGGTGAACTGGCGCTTCGGAGCGTCCTTCTTCAGCTCGTCGTACACGGCGAAGACCGAAGCCGGCGGGGTGTCCTTGGAGCCGAGGCCGTAACGGCCGCCGATGACGGCGACGTCGTCCCTGCCGGCGGCGGCGAGAGCGCCCACCACGTCCATATAAAGCGGTTCGCCCATGGCGCCGGGTTCCTTGGTGCGGTCGAGGACCGCGATCTTTTTGCAGGAGGCCGGGATGGCTTCCAGGAACTTTTCGGTGGCGAAGGGGCGATAGAGGCGGACCTTGATCAGGCCGACCTTTTCGCCGTGGGCGTTCAGGTAGTCGATGACTTCTTCGGTCACGTCGCAGATCGAGCCCATAGCCACGATGACGCGGTCCGCGTCGGGAGCGCCGTAGTAGTTGAAGAGCTTGTAATCGGTGCCGAGCTTGGCGTTGATCTTGTCCATGTACTCTTCCACGACGGCCGGAAGCGCCTCATAATACTTGTTGCAGGCTTCGCGGTGCTGGAAGAAGATGTCGCCGTTCTCGTGGGACCCGCGCATGGTCGGACGCTCGGGGTTCAGAGCGTGCTTCCTGAACGCTTCGACGGCGTCCATGTCGCACATTTCGGCCAGATCCTTGTAATCCCAGACGGCGATCTTCTGGATCTCGTGGGAGGTGCGGAATCCGTCGAAGAAGTTGATGAAGGGGACTTTGCCCTTGATGGCGGCCAGATGCGCCACGGGGCCGAGGTCCATGACCTCCTGCACGTTGCCTTCAGCCAGCATCGCAAAGCCTGTCTGACGGCAGGCCATCACGTCGGAATGGTCGCCGAAAATGTTCAGAGCGTGGGAGGCGACGGTTCTGGCCGAAACGTGGAACACGCAGGGCAGAAGCTCGCCGGCGATCTTGTACATGTTCGGGATCATCAGGAGAAGACCCTGAGACGCGGTGTAGGTGGTGGTGAGGGCGCCGGCGGCCAAAGAGCCGTGCACCGTGCCGGCCGCGCCGGCTTCGGACTGCATCTCCACGACCTTGCAGGTGGTGCCGAAGATGTTTTTCTGACCGGCGGCCGCCCACTGGTCAACGTAGTCCGCCATGGGGCTGGACGGAGTGATCGGATAGATCCCCGCCACTTCGGTAAACGCGTAGGACACGTACGCCGCCGCGTTGTTACCGTCCATGGACTTGAATTTTCTCGCCATTTGCTTGATTCCTCCTTGAACTTTGTATATCAAGTTTCTTTGGACGCTTAACAAATTACCCGAAAGTACTTTGCCAAATTTTATTTTACCACTTTCCCGGTCTTATGTAAAGCCGTTTCCCGATAAAAATTCCCGGAAATGCTTTCCTCCACTCACCGGAGGGGAAGCGGGACCCGTTCTCCCGTGAGGCGGCGGGCGATATCCCGCATGTCGCGGGCGGCGGGAGTCGGCTTTTTCCGCATCATCAGGGCGGAGACGTTCTGGTCGAGGCGCACGACGGTCCGGTCTTCCCTGACGAACCCGATCAGGGGGATCCCCACCCGGTCGATCATCCGGTCGAGATTCAGGCCGAAGCCGCGCCCGATCTCCCGCGGCGCGACCCGGTTCGCCGCGAGAAAAAGCCTCCGGTAGCCCAGGGCGTCCAGCTCCCCGGCGCACCGGGCGGCGTCGCCCACGCTGGAAAGATCGGCGGTGGAGACCACGATCGCCCGGTCGGCCGCCGCAGCGGCCAGGCGGAAGGCGTCGTCGATCCCCGCCGGCGCGTCCACCAGAAGATAATCACAGAGCGGCAGAAGCTCGCGCGCCACCCGGCGCATGTCCTCCGGAGCCGGCGCGATCCTCTTCGCGGGAGCGGCGAGAAGCGAAAGCCCGGGGATCTCCGGGTGCGGCGTCAGGGCTTCGCCCGCGCTCTTTCTTCCCTCCAGGACGTCCGAAAGATCGAAAAGGGCGTGCTCATAAAGCCCGGTGTAAATATCCAGATTGCGCATCAGGAGGTCGGCGTCCCATGCGACGACCCGCTTCCCGGACATGGCCAGGGCCGCGGCGATCCCCGCGGAAAGAGTGGATTTGCCGCTGCCTCCCTTGCCCGAGGCGAAAAGATAGGCGCGGGAGGACGTGCGGGGGCGGGAGAAACGCGCGTCGTTCATGGTTTGTCCCTTTCCTTGATCTCAGAAATGTTTTTCTCCGCGTCCCGGTGAAAGACCACCGCCGTGCGGCCCCTTTGCCTTACGTGTTCCCCGAGCCGGTCCGCCAGGGTGACCGACCGGTGCTGTCCGCCGGTGCAGCCCACCGCGAAGACCAGAGTCGCGCGGCCCTCCGCGTCGAACTGCGGGATCAGGAAATCCGCGAGAGAAAACATCATCTTTTCAAAGCTTCTCGTGGCGTCGAAGGATTCCACGTATTCGGCCACCCGCTCGTCGCTGCCCGAAAGCTGCCGGAGCTCCGGCACGTAAAAGGGATTCGGCAGGAATCTGACGTCGAAAACGAAATCGCTTTCGGGCGGGATGCCGTATTTATACCCGAAGGAGATCACGTGGATCAGCATGTCCCCTTTTCCTTCCCGGTCGAAAAGGGACACGATGTATTCCCGGAGCCCCGAGGCGCTGGTGGCGGTGGTGTCCACCAGATAATCGGCCCGCTCCCGGACCGGAGCGAGGATCCGCCTTTCCAGCCGGAGCGCTTCCGGCAGAGACCGGCCGCTCTCCGCCAGCGGATGGCGGCGGCGGGTCTCCTTGTACCGGCGCAGAAGCACCTCGTCGCTGGCCTCCAGGAACATGACCGAGCAGGGGATCCCCCGCTCCTTCAGCTTGTCCAGAGCCGAAAGGATCGCGTCGGCCGAGGGCGTCCCGTCCTTGGCCAGGACGCGCACGTCGGTGACCACCGCCGTCTTTTCGTAGCGGGGGCCGCCCGCCGAGCAGATCTCGGCCAGGACCGGGATCATATCGGGGGGAATGTTGTCCACGCAGTAGTAGCCGAGATCCTCCAGGACCACCGACGCCCGGCTTTTCCCGGCGCCGGAAAGGCCGGTGACGATCAGGAATTCCACGGAAGCTCCTCCTCGCAAAGAAAATCGCCCAGAAGCTCCACCTCGGGCTCGAGGCGGACGCCGTCCTTTTCATAAACCCTTTTCTGAACCGCGCGGATCAGCCTGAAAACGTCCTCGGGGGTCGCGCCGCCCGCGTTCACGATGAAGCCCGCGTGCTTCGGCGAGACCTCCGCGCCGCCGATGCGGAAGCCCTTCAGCCCCGCATCCTCGATCAGCTTGCCCGCGAAGTATCCGGCCGGGCGCTTGAAGACCGAGCCGGCGCTGGGGAATTCCAGAGGCTGGGAGGTCCTGCGGCGCAGGGCGTATTCCTGCATCCTTCGCCTGATCTCCGCCGGATCCCCCGGTTCGAGACGGAAGCGGGCGTAAAGCACCGTCCTCTCCGGCTCTTCTTTATATATGCTCTCCCGGTAACCGAAGCGATGTTCTCCGGCCGGGATCCAGACTGTGTTTTCTCCGTCGAAGGAAAGGCTTTCGAGAAGGACGTCGGCCACCGTGCGCCCGTAGGCCCCGGCGTTCATATAGACCGCGCCGCCGACGCTGCCGGGAATGCCCGAAAGCGCCTCCATGCCGGCAAAGCCCTTTTCCATGGCGAGATTTGCCGTCCTGGAAAGCAGCGTCCCGGCGAACGCCCCCAGGATCCCGAAGCCGTCTTCGTCCCGGACAAGCTCCGCCTCTCCCGGAAGGGCTCGGATCACGATCCCCGGGAATCCGCCGCCCCCGAAAAGGACGTTGCTGCCGTTGCCGAGGATGCGGCGCGGCGCTCCGGTCCCCGCGGTCATGCGGAGGGCGAGAAGCATCTCCTCCCGGTCCGCCGCATCGACGAGAAGCCCGACCGGTCCGCCGGTGCGGAAGGTGGTCAGGGCCGCTCCGTCCGCGTTTTCCCGGACCGAAAGTCCTTCTCCTCTCAGCCGCGCTGCGAGGTCCGCAAGATTGTCCCGCATGCCTTCTCCTCCTTTTGCCCGAAGCCGTCCGGCGTCGGGATGCGAGCCGCCGGCTTTTCCCCTATTATAGCAAAACCCGCGGCAGAAATGAAGGACTTTTTCCCGATCCCTCCTCTTTTTTCTTGCGCTTTCCCCGCCCGTCTGTTATAATGAGCCAAAAATAAGGACCGAAAGGGGACGGATACGATGAAAAGAACGGCGATCCTTCTGCTGGCGGCGCTTCTTCTCCTTCTGCCCGCCTGCGGAAAAGAGGAGCCCGTGATCCGCGAAATCAACGGGAAATCCTATGAATTGACCTTCGAGGACGAATTCGACGGCAAAAAGCTCGACACCCGGAAGTGGGAGCTCTGCCCCGAGTGGCAGAGACAGGACGTGGGCGGATACTGGGAGGACGACATGGTTTCCCTCCGGGACGGATGCCTCGTCCTGACCGCCGATATCCGGGAGGACGGCACCCCCGTCAGCGGCGCGATCCGCAGCAACGGGAAATTCACCCAGCGCGGCGGCTACTTCGAGGCGAGATGCAAGCTCCAGAAGGCGTCCGGCTTCTGGGCGGCCTTCTGGCTGATGGATCCCCATATGAAGAACGAGCCGGGACGCGGCGCCGAGGACGGGGCCGAGATCGACATCATGGAAAGCTTCGATATCTATACGGGCGGCGTCAATCACGCCATCCACTGGGACGGCTACAACGAGTATCACAAGAGCGCGACCCAGGCGGTCTACGATCTTTCCCTGTACGAAGGCTTCCACCTCTTCGCTCTGGAGTGGACCGATTCGGAATACATCTTCTTCATCGACGGCCGGGAGACCTGGCGCACCTCCTCCCCCGGCATGTGCGAAAACGAGCTGTATCTGAAGCTGACCACCGAATTCGGCAGCTGGGCGGCGCCGCTGATCAGGGAGCAGTATCCCGACGAATTCCTGGTGGATTACGTCAGAGTCTATAAACCCGCCGGATAAATCCCGTTCGTCCGGATCCGGCCGGCGTGCCGGCCGCCGGGGAGACCCGCGCCGCGCGGGACGCCGCACCCGCGTTTTTCGTCCCGGCAAGGAAATCTCCCGCTTTCCCGGCCGCGCTTTCGAAGCGCGAAGGGCGCGCGCCGCTTTTCCTCTTTTTTTCTCCGCTCCCCCCTTTCTTTTTTCCGGGAAGTGTGGTAGAATACCAGAAAAGTGATGGTTGAAGTATCGTGGGCGGATATCCGGTTCCTCCGGCATCCTGCCCGCGGGCACGGCAGACGGCGCGCCGTTCAAAGCGGCCGGAAGGGCCAAGGAAAGGAAGCGCCCCGAACGGGGCCGGTTTTGAGATGAATATAGCTTTGATCGCCCACGATAAGAAAAAAGAACTGATGGTGCAGTTCTGCATCGCCTACTGCGGCATCCTTTCGGCCCACACGCTGTGCGCCACCGGCACCACCGGCAAGCTGGTGTCCGAAGCCACCGGGCTTCCGGTGATCCGGTTCCTTTCCGGCACCCAGGGCGGCGACCAGCAGATCAGCGCCCGCATCGGCTACAACGAGATCGACCTGGTCCTGTTCTTCCGGGACCCGGTGACCGCGACCGAGCGCGAGCCCGATCTGGCGCCGCTTCTGAAGCTGTGCGACGTCTACAACATCCCCATCGCCACCAACGTCGCCACGGCGGAGGTCCTGATCCAGGGACTTGCCAGAGGGGATCTCGGCTGGCGCGACATCGTCAATCCCAAAAAAGGCGCGATCCTGTAAGAAACGCGGAAATCGAATCATGCCCCTGCGGAAACCGGTCCGCAGGGGCGTCTTTATTTGCCTTTCCCGTGAAAAAGCGCCGAAAGCGCATCTTCCGCGTCTTGCAAAATCCACGCGGCATTGTTATAATAGAGTATCATACGCAACGGTTCTTTTTGCCCCGCGCGGGGAAAAAGAACGGCGGAAAACGCGAGGGACCGGAGGGATGCGGGGATGGCGAAGATCGTGGCCGTGGCCAACCAGAAGGGCGGCGTCGGCAAAAGCACCACCGCCGTCAATCTCTCGGCCGTTCTTCACGCCCGCGGCGCCCGGACGCTCCTTCTGGATCTGGATCCCCAGTCCAACGCCTCCACCGGCTACGGCGTCCCGCGCCATGCGCGCACGGCCTCCCTTTACGACGCCATGACGGGCTCCGTCCCCGCGGCAAAGCTGATCCGGCACACCCCCTACGGCGATATCATCCCCGCCAACATGGGGCTCGCCGGGGTGAATCTGGAGCTGGCCGGAGAGGCCGACCGGGCGTACCGCCTGCGGAAAGTCGCCGAGCCGCTGCGGGAGGAGTATGACTTTATCCTCATCGACTGTCCCCCGTCCCTGGAGCTCCTGACCGTAAACGCCCTTTGCGCCGCCGATTCGGTCCTGGTGCCCCTGCAGTGCGAATACTACGCCCTGGAGGGCCTCGGCGAGCTGGTCTCCACCATCCGCATGGTCCGGCGAGGCCTGAACGACCATCTGGAGATCGAGGGGATCCTTTTCACCATGTTCGACAGCCGGACCCGCCTCGGCCTGCAGGTGGTGGGCGAGGTGAAAAAGCATTTCCCGGACAAGGTCTATAAGACCGCCATCGCGCGCAACGTGCGTCTGAGCGAAGCGCCGAGCCACGGAAAGCCCGTGATCTACTACGACCGGTTTTCCAAAGGCGCCGAAAACTACCAGCGGCTCGGCGATGAATTTCTTGAAAAAAACGCCTGGCGGCCCTCGACAAACGGGCGATAGGAGTTATCTATGGCAGAAAAAAGAAACCGCGGACTGGGAAGCGGACTGGAAGATATCCTCGGCATCTCCTACGGAAGCGAAGACAGTTCCGACCGCACGGTCTTTTCGGTCCGGCTCTCCCGGATCGAGCCCAACCGCGCCCAGCCCCGCAAAAGCTTCGGCGAGGAAGCTTTGAACGCCCTGGCCGAAAGCATCCGCCAGAACGGCGTGATCACCCCCGTCGCCCTTCGGAAGACCGGGGAGGACCGCTACACCATCATCGCCGGGGAACGGCGGTGGCGGGCGGCCAAGCTCGCCGGGCTCACAGAGATCCCGGCGGTGGTCCTCGACGCCGACGAGGAAAAGGCCGCGGTGATGGCCCTGGCCGAAAACCTGCAGCGCGAGGATCTCAACCCGGTGGAAGAGGCCGAGGGGATCCGCGCCCTGGTGCTGAACTTTTCCCTGACCCAGGAGGAGTGCGCCGCGCGGGTGGGAAGATCCCGCCCGGCGGTGACCAACGCCCTCCGGCTTCTCTCCCTGGAGGACGAGATCCTCGACCTTCTCCGGAACGGGACCCTCTCCGGCGGACACGGAAGAGCGCTTCTGGCCCTTCCCGCGGGGAAAGAGCGGATCGCTCTCGCCCGGGACGCCGCGGCGGGCGAATGGAGCGTGCGCCGGCTGGAGGAAGAGGCGCGGCGGCGCTCCAAAGAGAAAAAGGCGCCGGAAAAAGAGGGCTACGACTACGCCGCCGAGCTTTCGGAAACCCTGACCCGCCGCTTCGGACGCGGCGTCCGGGTGATCCCGGGAAAGAAAAAGGGGAAGCTCGAGCTGGAGTATTACGGCAACGAGGATCTGGACGCGCTGCTCGACGCGCTGAAGGCCCTAGAAAAGACCCGCTGAGGCGGAACCGTACGATTCGTATTTCAATTCGTATTCATACTATATGAAATAAAACGTGAGGAAGAGAAGAACATGCTGGATATCAAAATCATCAAGGACAACCCCGAACGCGTCAAGACGCTCCTGAAGGCCAAAGAGGTCGACTGCGACGCGCAGGTCGACAGGATCCTGGAGCTGGACGCGCTTCGCAGAGAGCTGATCGTCTCCACCGACGCCAAAAAGGCCGAGCAGAACCGGGTCTCCAAGGAGATCCCGAAGCTGAAGAAGGCCGGCGAGGACGTGGCTCCCATTTTCGCCAGAATGACCGAGCTGAAAAACGAGATCGCCGCGAACGACGAAAAGCTCCGGGCGGTGGAGGCCGAATACCGCACCGCCATGCTCTCCCTTCCCAACCTGCCCGATCCCGACCTGAAGCCGGGCGGCAAGGAAAACAACGAGCCTCTGCGCTATTACGGCAAGCCCCACGTCTTTGATTTCGAGCCCAAGCATCACGTGGATCTCTGCACCGATCTGGGCCTGATCGACTACGAGCGGGGCGCGAAGCTTTCCGGCACCGGCTTCTGGATCTACAAGGGCATGGGCGCGCGGCTGGAATGGGCGCTTCTCAATTACTTCATGGAATGTCATCTTGCCGACGGGTACGAGATGGTGATCCTGCCGCACATGCTGGAATACGCCTGCGGCGAGACCGCCGGTCAGTTCCCGAAATTCGCGGACGAGGTCTACAAGATCGAAAATCCCACCGACGAACGGATGCACTTCATGCTGCCCACCGCCGAGACCGCCCTGGCCTCGCTCTACCGGGGCGAGATCCTGGCCGAAAAGGATCTGCCGCGGAAATTCTTCGCCTACACCCCCTGCTTCCGCCGGGAGGCCGGTTCCCACCGCGCCGACGAGCGGGGCATGGTCCGCGGCCATCAGTTCAACAAGATCGAAATGTTCCAGTACACCCTTCCCGAAGGGTCCGACGAGGCCTTCGAGGAGTTGGTGACCAAGGCCGAAAACCTGGTGAAGGGGCTCGGCTTCCACTTCCGCACCGTGAAGCTCGCGGCGGGCGACTGCTCGGCCTCCATGGCGCGCACCTACGACATCGAGATCCAGATCCCCTCCATGAACGGATACAAGGAGGTCTCCTCGGTCTCCAACGCCCGGGATTACCAGGCGCGGCGCGGCAACATCCGCTTCCGCCGGGAGGCCACCGGCAAGACCGAATTCGTGCACACCCTCAACGGCTCCGGCCTCGCCACCTCCCGCATCTTCCCCGCCATGGTGGAGCAAAACCAGCAGAAGGACGGCAGCATCGTCGTCCCCGAAGTCCTGCGCAAATACCTCGGCGGGATCGAAGTCATCCGCAAAGAGGAAAAATAAAACACAACCCGGAAAGGACGTGAGCCCAGTGGGCGATCTCATCGACCGGTTCCCGAACCCGGTCTGCCTTACGCACGAGGCCGCGACTCTTGCCCGCGCGCTGGGGATCGACGCTCCGCGCGAAGCGGAGGAGCCGATTTCCCCTCTTGCCGATCTTCTGATCGAAAAGATGGGCGGGAAGGCCGAACGCAGTCTCTTTTTCCATCCCGACGCGGCGGCCGAATGGCTCTTCCGGAAGTATCCGGACTATTTCCTGCCGGTCCTGCGCCACACGCCGATGACCCGCCCTTACGGCACGGTAATGCCCTCGGTAACGCCGGTGTGCTTCGCCACGATGTATTCCGGCGCCCTCCCGGAAAAGCACGGCATCCGCGAATACGCGAAGCCGATCCTCAAGATCGACACGCTTTTCGACCGGATGCTGGAACGCGGCATGCGCGTGGCCAACGTGGCAAGCCGCGGATGCAGCATGGCGATGATCTTCGCTGACAGGAAAATGGACGCTTACGTCACCGAAGACGACGGAGATTCCTTCCGGACCGCGCTTTCCCTCCTGGAGGAGGACCGCTACGATCATATCAGCGTCTATTTCGGCGAATACGACGCGACCATGCACGCCCGCGGCACCGAAAGTGAAGAGGCGCTCGCAAAGCTCGAGGAGCATTTCCGCCATTTCGACGTCCTGGCCGGAAAAGCCCGGGCCTTGTGGGCGGGAAAGCGGCATCTGATCATGGTGGGGACCGACCACGGCGTTCACGATCTCGCCGACGGGCGCGGCGCCCACGGCACCGATCTCACCGCCGACCTGAACATCCTGCATTTCTACGGCGCGTATAAAAATTAAATATACAGGAGGAAAGAATCATGAGCGAACCCGAAGTGAAAGAAAAGAAGAAAGGCTTCATCCAGGAATTCAAGGAGTTTGCCATCTCCGGCAACATGTTCGACATGGCCATCGGTATCATCATCGGCGGCGTGTTCAAGGACCTGGTCGCTTCCTTCACCACCAACGTAATCATGCCCATCATCAGCATCTTCACCGGGGGCATCAGTTTCGACGAATGGAAGATCGAGCTTCCCTCCATCTTTGAGAAGGTCGATCCCGAGACCGGCGAAGTCATCAAGAACTACCTGACCTTCGGTACCTTCATCTCCGCGATCATCAGCTTCCTGATCCTGATGCTGGTCGTGTTCCTGCTGGTCAAGGGCGTCAACAAGCTCCGCAAGGCCGCCGAGGCCAGAAAGGCCAAGGAGGAAGCTCCGGCCGAAGAGCCCGCTCCCGAACCGACCAAGGAAGAAGTCCTGCTCACCGAGATCCGCGACCTGCTTGCCGCGAAGAAGGACGAGTAAGAAGGCTTCATGGAACTGAATTTCACGATCGCCGAGCCCCAGATCGTCTCCACGGTCGAAGGCTCGGCCTTCGGCGTCCTGCCCGAAAACGCCGACAATACCGAACCTCTCCGGAAGGCCTTCGCCTGGCTTTCGGAGCACCCGGGCACCAGACTGCGTCTGGAAAAGGCGACCTACCGCTTCGCCACCCCCGAACGGATCGTGATCAAAGACGTCACGGACGGCATGTTCGACGGAGGCGGCGCAGAGCTTCTTTTCTCCGCCAAGGGCAGTTTCGACGTCGTTTCCTGCAAAAGATTCGAGATCAGGAACCTTTTCGTGGACTGGGACTGGGACGGCGCATACCGTCTTGCCGACATGATCCGCGTGGTGGGCAAGGGCGAAGGGTATACCGAGTTCGAGCATTTTGAGGTCGACGAGGTGCAGAAAAGGCCCTGGCAGACCATCAATCAGTACGATCCGGTCCTGCTGACCCCCGGATGCGAGGGCGGGAAGGAATACGAGATCAACTATCTGACCCCGGCCACGAAGGGGATCGAATACCCCGGCGGCAATCACTCGATCCTCCGGCACGACGGCCTTCTGGACGACGTGGAGATCGGCGAGGTTTACTGCCTCCGCTACGAGATGTACGGCACCAACGCCTTCGTCGTCCGCGCCTCGGAGCACATCACCTTCCGGGACGTGACGGTCTGGTCGGTGCCGGGCATGGCCTTCATCGTCACCGGCGCGACGAAATATTTCCGTTTCCAGCGCTGCGTCGTGGCGAAAAAGCCGGGGACCAACCGCAATATCTCGGCCACCGCCGATTCCATGCACATCGGCAACTCCGGCGGCTACGCCATCGTGGAGGACTGCGACTTCTCCTTCGCGGGCGACGACGGGATCAACATCCACGACAACGTGGGGCTCATCACCGCGAAGATCGACGACCGCACCTTCGTCGTGCAGACCCGTCTTGCCTGCGAAGAAGGCGACGAGATCGGTCTTCTCCGGGACGACATCCTGGACGTCGGCTTCACCGCGAAGGTGGAAAAGCTGGAGCCGATGGAGAACCGGCTGCAAAAAATCGTCTTCGACCGGCCGCTCCCCGAAGGGTGCGGCAAAAACTGGGTGACCTTCAACACGAAGTTTTCCACCCGAAACTATATTTTCCGCAACAATTACTTCCACGAGAACCGCGCCCGCGGTCTGCTTCTCGGCGCCAGCTGCGGCCTTGTGGAAAACAACGTGATTTACCGGACCCAGGGGCCCGCCATCTGGACGGTGGTGGACATCGAGCCCCGCTGGTCGGAGGGTACCGGCGTGCACGATCTGACCGTCCGGAACAACAAGTTCATCGACTGCAACGTGAACGAATGGGCCTCCACGGTCTACGTGCGCACCCTGATCCCCGCGGGCGATTCCCCCTCGGCGGTATTCCGGGATATCGTCTTTGAGAACAATCTCTTCGAAAACTGCCCCTCCTTCGCGATCTCCCTGCGTTCGGCCGGGAACGTGAAGCTCGTCGGGAACACCTTCCGCACCTCCTCTCCCCGCAAAAACCCGCGTCCCGAGCGCGGCGCCGTGGAGATCGAAAAGTGCCGGGACGTCGAGATCCGGGACAACGCGGTGGTAAAGACCCGCTATTACAGCGGCCCTCTGACCCGCAACCGCTATCCCCACGTCAACAAGGGCATGCTGAAGTGCACCCTGGACCGGGAACCGCTGACGATCTACGCGGACGACGTGGATTCCTACCGCGTATCCGGAACGGTCCTGCGGAACGATCTCTGAAAGGAACGAACGACACGTGTCAAAGAACACTCTGATCCGCGCGCTTTCCCGCGACGGTTACGTGGACGTCATCGCCGCGGACAGCACCGCCATGGTGGAGGAGGCGCGCCGGATCCATTCGACCCGTCCCACCGCCACCGCCGCCCTGGGAAGGCTTCTCACCGCGGCGTCCATGATGGGAAGCGACCTGAAAAGCGACGACGCCTCCGTCACTCTGCGCGTCAAGGGCTCGGGAGAGATCGGAACGATCCTCTGCACCGCCGACCGCACCGCTTCTGCGCGGGGCACCGTTGCAAACCCTCTCTGCGATCCGCCCAGAAAGCCGTCGGGCAAGCTTGACGTCGGCGCCGCCGTGGGAAACGACGGCACCCTGGAGGTCATCCGCGACCTGGGCTTCGGAGAGCCCTACGCCGGCCGCGTCCCCCTGGTTTCGGGAGAGATCGCCGAGGATCTGACCTCCTATTTCTTCCGGAGCGAGCAGACGCCTACGGTGCTCGGCCTCGGCGTCCTGACCGAAAGCGAACGCGTCCTGGCCGCCGGAGGCTATCTGATCCGGCTCCTGCCCGGCGCGCCGGACCGCGTGATCGACGAGCTGGAGCGCTGCGCGCCGCTTTTCGTCCCGGTGACCGAGCTGCTTTCGGGCGGCGCGGGTCCCGAGGAGATCGTAAAGCTCCTCCTGCCGGGATTCGATATGGAGATCCTGCCCGACTCGAAGCGGGAGGTCGCCTATCGCTGCCGCTGCTCCCGGGAGCGGGTCGCACGCGCCCTGATCTCGATGGGGCAGAAGGAGCTTTTCCGTTTCGCGGAGGAATGCCGCGAGGAGCCTGCCGAGATCAAATGCGAATTCTGCACGAAAAAATACGTCTTCACCTCCGGCGATCTTCTGGCTCTTGCCCGCGCCGCACGGAGCGAAGACGGCTCCGGAGAGGAAGGCTGAAAGGGCTTCCCGCCGGGAAGGTCCGGAGGGCGGGACAAGATCCCCGCCGCGCCGAAGCAAAAGCAAGGCCCGCCAGATCAGGCGCGCCGCGTTCTCAGCCGGCAGCCGGACAAAGCCTTTATCCTTTTCCCCCTGCAGAATACAAAAAAAGCGAACCGCCGGGCTGCGCCGGGCGGCTCGGGAAAGAGAGGCAGTTTTGTCACAAACCATCAAAGTCGGCGTCTTCGGCGCCGGACGGGGCGAGCCGTATATCGACCTGATTTCCCGGGAGGATCCGGACGTCATCCGCGTCGTCGCGGTATGCGACAAGCGGGCGGACCGCCTGGAAAACATGAAAAAATACGAAGGCCTTCCGCGGTTTTCCGATTTTGAGAGCTTTCTGGAATACGGAAAAAAGGCCGGTATGAACGCCGTTTTTCTGGCGAATTTCTTTCATCAGCACACGCCGTACGCCATCCGTGCCATGGAAAACGGCATGGACGTGGTGAGCGAATGCACCGCCGCCTCCACCCTGAAGGAATGCGTCGAGCTCTGCAGGGCGGTCGAGCGGACCGAAAGGAAGTATATCCTGGCCGAGAATTATCCCTTCATGACCCCGAATCTTCTGATGAAGAAGCTGATCGACCAGGGAACGCTCGGCACCCCGCTCTACGCCGAAGGCGAATACAACCATTCGGGAACGCTGGCGGAGCTCCGGGAGCTGACGCCCTTCCCGAACCACTGGAGGGCGTGGATGCCCCGCACCTACTACGTGACCCACGCCATGGGACCTCTGATGTACATGACCGGGTCCGAGCCCCGCTACGTCTCGGCCAGGGCGGCCCATTCCGGCCTTCTGGAAAAGATCCGGGATTTCCGTCCCAACGACGACGGGATGGCGCGGCTCTTCTGCGAGATGTCCAACGGCATGATCGCCAGCGTGACCGGCTGCACCGCCATGGCCTCGGATTACAGCCGCTACCGCGTGGCGGGCGATATCGCCTCGGTGGAGCAGGGCGGCTACACCGGCGGAAAGGTGCGCCTTTTCTACACGAGCCACACCAAACCCGCCGACGTCCCGAACGAGGAGGAATATCTCACCCCCGACCTCGCCTCCTTCGGACCGAAGGCCGAACAGGCTTTGAACGCCGGCCACGGCGGAGGCGATTTCTGGATCGTGCAGGAGATGATCGAGGTCCTCGGAGGCGGCGGCAGGGAGCCCTTCTTCGACGTGTACAGGAGCGTGGCCATGTCGGCCGCGGCGATCCTCGGATGGAGGAGCTGCCTGAACCACGGCGAGAATTTCCGCATCCCCGATTTCCGGAACGAGGAAGAGCGCCGGGCTGTGGAAAGCGACGATCTCACTCCCTTCCCGGACGAAAACGGCGAGGGCAGGACTTTGCCTCCCTCCACCCGTTACGGCAGATACTGAGAAACGCCCGATATGGAAACGCAGGACCCGCGGCGGAAGCGATGCTTCCGGCGCGGGTCCTTAGAAGGCTTTGGGAGCAGAATGTCGGCTGAGGCTTGGGCAAATTACTGCGCGCTCCGGGCAACAAACAGCGAAGCATCGCTAAGATTACTCGAGAGTGTTGCTCCAAATCTGTACTCGGCATTGGAAGAGACTTACGCGGAGGTGTTTGGATTATGACCAAAGAAGAGCTTCAAAAAGAAATTGTTGAAGATGAAAAAAGAAACGGTCATGTTTGGTACGCAAAATACATTGAAATGTTCGGGTACGAAGAACCATTATTTTGCCCATGCATCTTTGAAAGCCATTGGAAAAAGTTGGAAGAAATTGCGAAAGAATGCGTCGAAAAAGGGAAAACCGCTACGGAACTCGGGTTATATCCAAGAGAATCCAATAAAGACGACGATTTACTGATTTGATTTTCTTCAATTCTGTATAAAAGGTTGACAAAAGGCGGTGATTCGTGATAAACTGTACACGTAAATTAAAGCCGGAGGAAATTTCCACGATTGAGCGGGCGCTCTGCACCGGACAGCTCGTGGAGATCATGCCGATGCGGGACGGGAGCCTGAAGGTGAAAACCGTCCGGAAAACCGAAATAACGACCCCTTTGGGATAGACCTCAGGGAAGAGCTGATCGAGGCTGACAGTCGAAAGACTGTTGGCCTCTTTTTTATTTGCCGATAACTTGCCAGCATAGCTCAATCAGCAGAGCAACCGCCTTGTAAGCGGTAGGTTACAGGTGCAAGTCCTGTTGTTGGCTCCATTCGTTATTCTCCCGCGAGACACAGCGGGTAAAATAATCACATTCGAAGCCGCGAGACACAGCGGCCCGAGACAAAGGAGAACGTGAAAATGGCCTTTACTATCAAGCAGATCAAAGCAACCCTCTTATTCCGGGCGTTCCCGTTTTTTCAGCCTTTCCAGGATGCGAGGAGCCAGGCGGCGCCGTAAAGCACCGGCTGGTGCAGAAGATAGATCCAGATGGTGTGCCGTCCCACCACGTCGAAGAAGGGGATGTGCACCCGGTAAAACCAGCGCGGGAATTCGCCTCTGACGATGAACCTTCCCGTAAACGCTCCGAACAGATAAAGGAAAAAGAAGGGAATCACCGGGAAATAGTCGGAGGAGGCGTAAGACGCGTTCCGGAAGCCGAGCCATCCGAGATATTTTACGTCGAAGGTGCGGGAGAAGACCGTGAAATACGCAAGGAAAAAGAGGGCGAGCGAAAGAACGGGCAGGAGGAATTCCGCCGCGCGCTTCGCCCCGGCGGGAAGGGGCTGAAGGCGTTTTGCGAGCATCCGCCAGAGGCTTTCCGCCGCCCAGAAAAGCAGGGCGGAAAGGCCCAGAAGATGCAGGATCCCGAACCGGACGTAGTATCCGTGATCCATCACCCAGGTCACCAGCGTCACCAGATACGCCGCCGCCAGGAGCCGGAGCCCCCGCTTCCAGTTGCTTCTGGAAAGGCGGCAGGAGATCCCCGAAAAGGAGATGAAGATCGAGAAGTTGATGAAATGCACGATCACCATCGGCGTCGAGGTCAGCCAGACCGGCGAGATCAGGCGGAAGTCCAGAAGATCGTAAAGGAAATGATAGATCACCACGTAGAAGATCATGATCCCCCGCACGGTGTCGATCAGGGGGATGCGGTTGTTCTTTCCGTACCGGGGCGTTTCCATCAGAAGTCCACCTCTGCCGAGACCGGATAGTGATCCGAAAGGAAGAGCTCCCCCTTCTTTTGGGTCCAGAGCCGGTACCCCGCGCTCTTCACCGGGGCGGGCGCGAAGATGTAGTCGATCTTCCAGTCTTCGGGCGGATCCTTCCGGCCGTAGGCGTGGAAGGTCGGCCCCGAACCGGAAGCCAGATCGCGGAGCCCCGCGTCGAGCAGGAGACGGATCTCCGGGCTTTCCGGGCCGGCGTTGAAATCGCCGGTAAGAAGATACGGCACGTTCCGCCGCGCCGAATCGGCGGCAATGCGCTCCAGAAGCTCCCGCGACGCACGCAGGCGCGAAATCTTTCCCTCGTGATCGGTGTGCAGGTTATAAAGCGCGAAGGTCTTTCCGTTCCCGGTATCGGTCAGGCATATCATGGTGCAGGCCCGGGGGCAGGGACTCTGATCCTCCGGGAAGCGGGAGCCGGGCAGATCGGGCGTGGGAGAAAGCCAGAAGGTCATGCATTCGTTGAGATTGAACTCTTCCTTCCGGAAGGCGACGAGCGAGCATTCGCCGAACCGGTCCGCATCCCTTCCTCCGCCCACGAAGCAGTATTCCGGCAGAGCGTCCCGGAGAGATTCGCGCATGTGCTGCAGCGCCTCCTGAAAGCCGATCACGTCGGGCGCTTCCCGCCGGATGGTCTCCAGGATGAAGGGGAACCGGTTGGGAAACTGCTGCGCCCCGTCGCGGGGCGTGTCGTAGCGCAGATTGAAGCTTACGATCTGATACATGATTTCCAGATCCTTTCGGTTTGCTTACACGTTGAAGCGGAACAGGACGATGTCGCCGTCCTGCATGACGTATTCCTTGCCCTCGCTGCGGACCAGACCCTTTTCCCTGGCCGTGACCATGCTTTCGCCCGAGGCGAGGAAGTCTTTGTAGGAAACGACCTCGGCGCGGATAAAGCCCCGTTCGAAATCCGAGTGGATGACCCCCGCGGCCTGCGGCGCCCTGGTTCCCTTTTTGATGGTCCAAGCCCGGCATTCGTCCTTGCCGGAGGTCAGGAAGGAGATCAGTCCCAGAAGCTCGTAGGACGCCTTGATCAGCCGGTCGAGACCCGATTCCTCCACGCCCAGCTCCTCGAGGAACATCAGCTGATCCTCCTCGTCCAGCGAGGCGATCTCCTCCTCGGTCTTCGCCGAGATGGGCAGGATCTTCGCGCCTTCTTTTTCGGCCACCGCCGCGACCTCGGCGTAGAAGGGATTCTTCGCGGCTCCCTCGGTGAAATCCTTTTCGCTCATGTTGGCGGCGTAGATGATGGGCTTCGCCGAAAGCAGCGCCACGGTGGAGATCACCGCCGCCTCTTTTTCGTCGGTTTCAAAGGTCCTTGCGGGCAGTCCGGATTCCAGATGGGTCTTCAGCCGTTCCAGAAGCGCGACCTCGGCCTCCAGGGATTTGTCGCCCTTGGCGGCCTTGCGGGTCTTGTCGATCCGCCTTTCCAGGATTTCCAGGTCCGAAAGAATCAATTCCAGATTGACGGTCTCGATATCCCGCGCCGGATCCACCGTACCGTCCACGTGGATCACGTTTTCATCCTCGAAGCACCGCACCACGTGCACCACCGCGTCCACCTCGCGGATGTTGGCGAGAAATTTGTTGCCGAGACCTTCTCCCTTGCTGGCGCCGCGCACCAGTCCCGCGATGTCCACGAATTCGATCACCGCCGGGGTGGTCTTGGCGGGACGGTAGAGGCGGGAGAGCTCGGTAAGGCGCTCGTCGGGCACCGGCACGACTCCCACATTGGGATCGATGGTGCAGAAGGGATAATTGGCCGCTTCCGCCCCCGCCTTGGTCAGGGCGTTGAACAGCGTGCTTTTGCCCACGTTGGGCAGGCCGATGATGCCGAGTTTCATATGTCGTTCTCCTTTATGTGACGCGTTGAGGCCCGGAAAATCAGAATCCGCCGGGCGCTTCCTCCAGACTGGCGTAGGCGTTTTCGGAAAGAGGCGCGGTCTTCCCCGCCAGGAATTCGTAATACCCTTCCGCGGCGATCATGGCCGCGTTGTCCCCGCAGAAGGAAAGGGGCGGCATATAAAGCTTCGCGCCCAGCGCGTCCGTTGTTTCCCGCAGGCGTTCCCGGAGGCGGGAGTTCGCCGCGACGCCGCCGCCGACCACCAGAACGCGGCTTTTTTCGCTTTTCAGCGCCCATTCGGCCCGCGAGACCAGGATATCGGAGACCGCTTCGGTAAAGGACGCGGCGGCCAGCGCGGGATCGAATTCCCCGCCGGTCTGTCTTGCGTGATGGAATTGATTGATGAACGCGGTCTTGAGTCCCGAAAAAGAAGTGTCCAGCGGCGCGTCCTCAAACCACGGACGCGGCAGGGGGAAGAGGCGGACCGCCTCAGCGGCGCCGTATTTTTCCCTGCCGGCCTGCGCCAGCCGGTCGATCTCGGCCCCGCCGGGGTAGGGGATCCCCATCACACGGGCGATCTTGTCGAAGGCTTCGCCCGCCGCGTCGTCCCGCGTGGAGCCCAGGACCTTGAGGTCGGTGTAGTCCTGCACCCGGATGAAAAGCGTGTTGCCTCCCGAGACCGAAAGCGCCGTGAAGGGCGGCGCGAGCTCCGGAAAGGCCAGATAGGCCGCGGCCACGTGTCCGGCGATATGATTGACCGCCACCAGCGGCACGCCGAGAGAAAAGGCCGCGCCTTTGGCGAAGGAAAAGCCGGTCAGGAGCGCGCCGATCAGGCCGGGCCGGTTGGTGGCCGCCACGGCGCCGATCTCCCTTTTGGAGATCCCCGCGGCTTTCACCGCTTCGTCCGCCAGGCCCGCGACCGTTTCCAGATGCTTCCGGGAGGCGATCTCCGGCACCACCCCGCCGTACACCTTGTGGATGTCGATCTGGGAAAGCGTCCTGATCGCAAGGATCTTTCTTCCGTCCTCCACCAGCGCGGCGGAGGTGTCGTCGCAGGAGCTTTCAATTCCGAGGAGGATCATCGCTTTTCTCTTTTCGCAAGTATTTTGTCAGGAGCAGGGCGTTTTCGACCGGAGCGGTGTAATAGTCTCTCCGGACCCCCACCTGCTCGAAGCCCAGCGAGGCGTAAAGGGCCTTTGCCGGCTCGTTGGAGGTCCGCACCTCCAGGGTGACGAAGGAGAGCTCCGCTTTTTCCGCGCCCTCCAGAAGCTTTTCCATCAGAGCGCGGGCGATGCCTTCCCGGCGCCTTTCCGGATCGACGCAGATATCCATCATGTATCCCTCGTCGAGCACCGACTGCATCCCCGCATATCCCACCAACTTCCCTTCGGAAACCGCGGCGAAATAAATGGCTTCCGGCTTCAGGAGCTCGGTGCGCAGAAGGTTTTCCGAGGTGGGGACGGTGAAGCATTTGCTTTCCAGCACGTTGCCCTCCGCCGCCATTTCCAGCGTCATGGGAACAATCTCCCATTCGGGTTTATCGGTCACGGTCACGTCCTCCTTCTCCCGCTTCGGCCAGGGCCGAAAGCACCTCGTCCAGCATCGCCGCCGCCCGGCGGTAATCGCTCTCGTCGCCGCCGTAGGGCTCCGGGACGTCGGGCTCCAGCGCCGACACGCGCTTCTGAAGCTCGGGGCTGTGTTCCAGAAGAGCGGTGAGGTACTGCGCCTCCTCCCGCGTCATGGTGATGATCATCAGGGCGTTTTTCATGAGCTCCGCCGAGATCCTCTGCGTCCTGTGGGAGGACAGATCGATCCCGTAGGCCTCCATGGCCTCCTGCGCTCCGAGCGAGGCGGGCAGCCCTTCCTCGGCGTCCAGGCCGCAGGAACGGGCGCGGAGCGTGATCCCCGCCTTTTCTGCATACCGGTTGAAAAGCGCCTCCGCCATGGCGCTGCGGCAGGTGTTGGCGGAACAGACGAACAGAATATAGGGCTTCATACTTGTCCTTTCGGGATCCGGTCCGTTATCCCTTGGCTTCGTACCAGGTCTTTCCCACGTGGGCGTCGGCCAGGAGCTTCACCCGGCAGGAGACCGCGTTTTCCATGGTCTCGACCACCAGCTCCCGGACCTCTTCGGCGTCCTTTTCGGGGGTTTCCACGATCAGCTCGTCGTGGATCTGGAGGATCAGCTTCGCCTCCGGGAAGCGCGCCGCGAGCCTTTCGTCCAGCTTCACCATCGCAAGCTTGATGACGTCGGCCGCGGTGCCCTGGATCGGCGCGTTCTGCGCCATGCGTTCCTGGGCGGAGCGCAGATTGAAGTTTTTCGCCTTGATGTCCGGCAGAGTCCGCCGGCGTCCGAAGAGGGTCTCCACGTAGCCGTATTCCCGGGCGAACGCCACGATCTCCTCCCGCCAGCGCCTGACCCCGGGATAGGTTTCGAAATACTTCGCGATATACTCTCTGGCGGCGGCGCGGGACACGCCGATATCCTCCGCCAGGGCGAAATCGGAAATGCCGTAGATGATGCCGAAATTCACCGCCTTCGCCCGGGAGCGCATCTCCGGCTTCACTTTATCCGGCGGGACGCCGAAGACCTGCGACGCGGTCAGCGCGTGGATGTCCTTCCCTTCGTTGAAGGCCGCGATCAGGGTCTCGTCCCCGGAAATATGGGCCAGGAGCCGCAGCTCGATCTGCGAATAGTCGGCGTCCACCAGAAGGCAGCCGGGCGCCGCCGCGAACATCTTGCGCAGTTCCCGGCCGAGCGGGGTGCGCACCGGGATGTTCTGCAGATTGGGTTCCGCGGAGGAAAGCCGGCCGGTGACCGCGCCGGTCTGGTAGAAGGTCGAGTGCACCCTGCCGTCCTTTTCGGAGATCCCCTTCAATAGACCGTCGGCATAGGTGGATTTCAGCTTGGTCACAGTCCGGTAATCCAGGATCCAGTCGATGATCTCGTTGCCCGGACGCAGCTTTTTCAGGGTGTCCGCGTCGGTCGCATACCCCGATTTGGTCTTTTTCAGGGCTGGAAGACCCATTTTTTCGAAGAGCACCTCGCCGAGCTGCTTCGGCGAGAGGATGTTGAACTTTTCTCCCGCCATGGCGTAGATCTTTTCCTCGTCGTCCTTCGCGATCAGGGAAAGGCCCTCTCCGTATTCCTTCAGCGCCGCGCTGTCGACCGTGAAGCCCGCCGTCTCCATTTTGGCGATGACCCGGGAGAGCGGAAGCTCGATCCCGTAATAGAGCTTTTCATAGGGCATGAGCAGCGGGCGGAGCTTTTCTTCCAGCAGAAAGACCGCGGGAGCTTCTCCGTTTTTTCCGGGCTCGGCGCCGAGGAACCGGCGGGAAAGCGCCGGAAGATCCTGATCGGCGTTCAGAAGCGCCGCGGCGGTGAGGGTGTCGAAAAAGTCTCCCTTTCCCTCGATCCCCCGCGCAAGGAGAAGCGCGAGGGCGCTTTTCAGATCGTGGGTCGCTTTCTTCCCTTCCGACGCGAAATAGCGCCGGAGCAGGTCTTCGTACCCCGCATCCCCGCTCCCGGCGCGGAACAGGCTCTCCCCGTCAAAAACCGAAAGAGCGCCTTCGGCGAGGAGAAAGGCCGTGGGGCCGGACGGAGTCCAGTCCGCGGGGAAATCCCGCGTTTCGCGGTCCGGCGCTTTGTTCTCCCCGTCCCGTCCCCCTTCGGCAAGGCCGAGCCGGGCGATCAGGCTCTGAAGCCCGAGAGAGGAAAACCTTTCGTAAGCCGCCCGGCGGTCGGGCACGGAGGGGACCAGCGAGGCGGGGGCGTACGTCAGCGGCACGTGCCGGTCGATCTCCGCGAGGATCCGGCTCCGGTAGGCGCTGTCCTTCCCGGCTTCCAGCTTCTGACGGACCGAGGGGGTCAGCTTCATGGCGGGAAGACCGGCGTAAAGCGCGTCCAGCGTCCCTTTTTCGGCGATCAGGGCCAGGGCCGTCTTCTCCCCGATCCCGGCCACGCCGGGGATGTTGTCGGATTTGTCGCCCATCAGGGCCTTGACGTCGATCATGGCCTTCGGCGGCACGCCGTAATCCAGTTCGATCTTCAAGGGATCGTAATCCAGCGTCAGGGGCTGCCCTGCTTTTGTGGTGGCGATCTTGATCTTCACACGGTCGCCGGCGAGCTGCAGGGCGTCCCTGTCGCCGGTGAGAACGGTGGCCTCGTCCCCGTTTTCGGCGGCGGCGAGGGAAAGCGTGCCCAGAAGATCGTCGGCCTCGTAGCCCTCAAGCTCCACCCGGCGGATCCCCAGGAGATCCAGGAGCTCCTTCAGAATGCCGATCTGGACGATCAGCTCGTCGGGAGTGGGATGTCTGCCGGCCTTGTAGGCATCGTAGAGCTTGTGGCGGAAGGTCGGCGCGTGCACGTCGAAGCATACCGCGATCCCGTCGGGCTTTTCTTCGCCGGACACCTTCAGCACCGTGTTGAAAAAACCGACCAGGGCGTTGGTGGGCGTGCCGTCCGGCGCCGTCAGGGGGCGGACGCCGTAGAAGGCGCGGTTGATCATGCTGTTGCCGTCGATCAGAAGGATCTTCATCTCTCATTTTCCTCCCACGCGGCGTTTTCGCCGTAATAGGGCGGCCGCGCTCCCGCCGCCCTCACCTGATCGAGAAGCGTGATCGCAGCGACCCGGAAATAGAGCGCGGCGAAGAGCACCAGAAAAATCAAAAAGGCTCCGGCGACAAACCAGAGAAGGAAGCTCACGGAAAACAGAAGGAAGGTCGGCAGGATCGAAAGCATCAGCCTGACCGAGTACCGGAGACTCTTCCGGAAGCCGTAGGGATAGAGATCGGCCAGAAGATAGGGCAGCGCAAAGAAGGGCAGGGACACGAGCTCGTAGATCAGAAGGACCACCAGGGACATCAGCACTTCCCGGGACACGAGAAGCGACGTGTTCGGCACCAGGGTGGTCTGCATGTCCAGCAGGAATTCGTCCAGCCGGTCGCTGATGATATAGAGCGGGATCGAGCGGATCGGGAAGGTCGCCGCTTGGAAGACGATCTGGAACAGAGCGTAGGAAAAGGCGGCGCGGCGGCGTTTCTTTTCGCCGAACCACAGAAAAATATCCCCGAAGGAGCCCGGCTCGCCCCGGGCGACGTTCTGGAAGCAGGCCGCGACGCCGAGGGAGAGCGGCGCGGTGAGGAAAAGCGCCGGAAGCTCCATCAGGGCGAAGGAGAGAGAGAAGGCGGTCCCGAAAAGCGTCACCGCCGTCCTCTCCCCGAAAATCGCCGCATCCAGGAAGGACAGCACCAGACTCAGGATCAGCTGAAAGCCGTAGAGCACCAAGGCGGCTGCGAGCAGCCGCCATAGGAACCGGAAGGACAGATATCGGGCGCGCGCTTTCATGGCGCCGAAGGGAGGCAGTTGGATCTTTCGTTCGGTCATAGGCTCCTTCTTTCAGAGGGTCACGGCCCGTCCGGACCCGGATCGCCCGCATCGGGCCCCACGTCCGGCTCCGGCAGGAGGCCGGTATCCGAAGTCTTTTCGCTCTCGGCGGGTTTTTCGCTCTCGGGCGGTTTTTCGCTCTCGGCGGGTTTTTCGCTCTCGGCGGGTTTTTCGCTCTCGGGCGGTTTTTCGCTCTCGGGCGGTTTCTCGCTCTCGGGCGGCTTCTCGCTCTCGGGCGGCTTCTCGGTTTCGGTCTCCGCCGGCTTGTTCGGATCCACCGGTTTTCCGTCGGCGTCCAGAATGGGATTGCCGTTGGAGTCCTTCACGCAGACGATATAGGTGATCTTGTCGCTGGTGCGGTAAGTGGATTTGTTGGCCAGAAACCGGTCGACCTCCTTACCGTTGGCGTCGAGCTTGATCACGTAGGTGGAGCTCCTGGCTCCCTCTTTGCCGCCGACGACCTTTTTCTGTCCGATCTTGGTCAGGCCGAATTCCTGCGCCTCGGCGCTGGAGAGGGTGATATACTTGGTCTCTTCTTTATAGGGAATGGATTCTTCCTTTTTGGATTCCAGCTTGTAGGTGTAGGAATCGGTTTTGGTGCCGATGACCTTGACGCGCACCTCGTTGCCGTCCAGGACGACCTTCAGCTTCAGAGGATAGTCTGTGTCGTTTCTGAACTGATAATCCAGGCTCCCCCAGTAAACCGTCGCGTCCTGCCCGATGGGCGTATAGGAAACCACAAAGCGGTGCGGGGAGCGGCTGACCTGCTTCAGATTTGCCTTCAGCGTGGCGATATACAGCGTGCTGGAAACCTGGCAGATGCCGCCGCCGATCTCGTCCACCACCTCGCCCTTGACGAAGGTGCCGGCGGGCTTGAAGCCGCGCTTTTCGGTGCGCGGGCCCACCGCGTCGTTGTAGGAGAAGGTCTCGCCCGGCATCAGCTCGATCCCGTTGATCGCTTCGGTGGCCAGGCGGACGTTGGTGGTGCGGTTGACCTCCCTGGTATTCAGCGTCGTCGTCGCGGCGGACAGGGTGTCGGAATAGATGCGGTCGGCAAGCTTGCTTTTGGTGATCTGGGGATAGGTCTTGATCAGCGGGAATTCAAAGACTCTTTCGGAGGTCGCGGAGGAAAGGACCTTCCGCGCGGCTTCCAGATCGAAGGAAAGCCCGACCGTCTCCGGCTGGATATAGTAGGTCTTTTTGCCGGAATAGGAATCCAGATCGTATTCTCCCGCGGTCTCCGGGGTCCATTTCAACGGCACGTAGAGGATCTTCGCGTCCTCCGGTTCCCGGGAAACGCTGGCGAAAATACCGTCGATATCCACCGACTTGGGGGTGACCACCACCGGCTCCGGCGTGTAGTCGCCGAATTCTTCTTTCCGGAAGCGTTCCGTGACGTCGTTCACGATGGCCGTCTTGTCCAGGACCTTGCCGCTGGCGGAGAGGTCCACCACCACGTTCCTGTCGTTGACCTCGTAATTCGCCACCGAGATCAGATCCTTGACCAGGGCGATGAATCCGTCCACCTGCTCCGGCACGAGCGTCTCGTCAAACGAAACCGTGACCGGGATATCCACCCGCCCGGCCTTGCCGCGGACCAGACGGCTTCTGGCAAAGAAGCCCTCGTCCTTGCCGTAGGCCACGGCTTCTCCCGCGGCGGCGTCCGCGTCCATGGACATGTTCACCGAAGACGCGGGGATCTCGAATTCCCGGCCCTGATAACTGACGGTGATCCCGCGCGAAGAGAAATAGCGGTCGCTGGCACGTCCGATGGCCTCCGCCGCCTCTTCCCGGGTCATGCCGGAAAGATCGGTGTCCGCCACGAAGATATTGGGATAGACCTTGTTTTCATCGTATTTGTTCACCTGGTCGAAGCCGCCGAACACGATGATCGCGATCACGCCGGCCACTGCCGCAAGGGTAATCAGGACCGCCGCCAGACGGATCTTCCGGCGCCGTTCCCGTTCTCTTTTCTTTTTCAGGCGCGCACGCGCGATCGCGGCGCTGGATACGTTTCCTCCCGACGTACGGGGAGGCTGACTCCTTCTTCTCGGATCGCTTCTTCTTTCTGCCATGGAGGGGTTCCTTTCTCATCCCGGCGGCCGGAGCGGGGCGCCCGGATGTGCCTGGGTACACACGGTATTGGGGCATACATTTTATTATATACTATATATTAGCAAATCCGTGTCCTTTTGTCGAGATGCTTTGACGAAAAAACCAGACGAATTTTTGATCTTCCCCCTCCCTTTTCGGATGCAAAAAGCCGGAAGAAGCTCCCCCGGAAAGGGGCGTCTTCTTCCGGCTCCGGACACAAAGGCCGGGATTACTCTTCCGGCTCCTCGTAAGCGGCTTCGGCCGTCTCCTCCTCTTCCTTTTTCTGCAGGATCCCCAGAGCGGTGAGTCCTTCGGCCTCGCGCTCGCTGCGGAACTGGGTGGTGTACAGCGAATAGTACCTGCCGCGCTTTTCCATCAGCTCCCGGTGCGAGCCTTCTTCCACCACCTCGCCCTTGTCGATCACAAGGATCCGGTCGCAGAAGCGGATCGTGGAAAGGCGGTGGGCGATGATGAAGCTGGTGCGTCCCGCCAGGACCTTTTCGATGGCGCGCTGGATCATGGCTTCGGTCTCGGTGTCGATGGAGGAGGTCGCCTCGTCCAGCACGAAGATCGCCGGATCCGCAAGGATCGCCCGCGCGAAGGAGATCAGCTGCTTCTCCCCGGTGGAAAGGCGTCCGCCGCCCTCTCCCACCTCGGTTTCATAGCGTTTCTCCAGTTTGGAAATGAAGCCTTCGGCGTCCACCATCCGCGCCACCTCCTCCACCTCTTCGTCGGTGGCGTCGAGGCGGCCGTAGCGGATGTTTTCCCGGATGGTGCCCGAGAAGAGCTGCGGCGACTGCAGCACGTAGCCCAGATTGGAGTGCAGCCAGAGCTGGCTCCTTTCCCGGTAATCGACCCCGTCGATCTCGATCCTTCCCTCGGTGGGCTCGTAGAACCGGCAGATCAGATTGACGATGGTGGATTTCCCGCTTCCGGTCTCGCCGACCAGGGCGATCTTTTCGCCCCGCTTCACCTCGAGATTGAAGTGGCGCAGGACCGTCTGTCCGTCTTTGTATTTGAAGGTCACGTCGCGGAACGCCACGTCGCCCGCAAGCTCCGGCCAGTTTTCGGTCTTGCCCTGAAACTCGTCGCCGTAGACCGACGTGATCGCCTCGGAATCGACGATGTCCGGCTCGGTGTTCATCAGGGTGATGACCCGTTCCACCGCCGCCTGGGCCGACTGCACCTCGGCGAAAATCCGGGCCAGGTTGTTGATCGGTTCGAAGAAATAGCCGCCCAGGGTCATGAAGAAGCTGAATTCGCCGAGCGTGATCAGGTTCCCGATCACCTCCGAGCCGCCGATCCACAGGATCATCCCGGTCCCCACGCTGCCGATGGTCATGATGATCGGCCAGTAGACGGCCGAGAACACCGCGGCGCGGACGCTGTAGGTCTGCATGTTCTTCGTGAGGCCGAAAAACTCCTTGTCGTTCGCTTCCTCCCGGACCAGGGTCTTGGTGGTTTTCGCCCCCATGACGCCTTCGTTGAAGGCGCCGGTGATCTGGGAGTTGGCGCTTCTGACCAGGCGGTGGTTTTTCAGGATCACCTTCTGGAAGAAGTAGCTGATCACCGCGATGAAAGGAGTGGTGGCGATCAGGAGCAGCGCGAGCTTCCAGTTGGAGACGAGCATGACGCCCGCCGCGATCAGCATGAACACCACGCTCCAGAAGATATCCACGCAGGACCAGGCGATGGTGTCCGAAAGCCTTTGGGCGTCGCTGGTGAGCCGCGACATGATATAGCCCACCGGCGTCTTGTCGTAGTAGGAGAAGGAAAGGGTCTGCAGCTTTTCAAAGGCGAGCTTGCGGATCCTTGTGGTGAGATTCAGCTCCACCGCGTTGGCCGAGCGGATGAAGCCGTAGGTGGTCAGGATCTGGAAGGTGACCACCATGGCATAGAGTCCGATGTAGAGAGGCGCGCCGTCCCAGGTGCGCGGGACGAGGTTGTTGTCGATCAGACGGGACATGATCAGAGGATTGATCACGTCGCAGAGCGACGACAGGCTCATGAACAGGAACACCATCGCGATGAACTTGTAGAAGGGACGGGCGTATTTGAGGACCTTGCCCCACATCCGGAGGTCTACCTTCTTGTCGGTAAAGACTTCTTCCTTGATTTTAGGCATCGATCGACCCCTCCTCTCTTTCGGCGGTTTCCACCGCGTTCTGGATCTCGTAGATGCGCTTGTACATGCCTTCCCGGCCGACCAGCTCCTCGTGAGTGCCGCTTTCCGAGATCCTTCCGTCCTCCAGGACCAGGATCTGGTCGGCCGACATCAGCGTGCTGATACGGTGGGAGATGATGAAGGTGGTGATGCCTGCGGAGCGGGTCCGGAGCTCCTCGCGGATCTTCGCGTCGGTCTCGGTGTCCACCGCCGAGAGAGAATCGTCGAAAATCAGCACGTCGTTGTCCTTCATCAGCGTGCGGGCGATGGCTACCCTCTGCTTCTGGCCGCCCGACAGGGTGACGCCGCGTTCGCCCACCACGGTTTCGTAGCCCTCTTCAAAGGACTCGATCACGTCGTTGACGGCGGCGGCTTTCGCCATTTCCCGCACCTTTTCGGGGGCGGGGGAGTCTTCCGTGATGGCGATGTTCTCCTCGATGGAGCGGGAATAGAGGAAGGGCTCCTGCAGCACGATGCCCACGCGGCTTCTGAGATAATGCCGGTCGATTTCCCGGATATCGATGCCGCCGATGGTGATCGAGCCGTCCCGGACGTCGTAAAGCCTCTGCAGGAGATGCACAAGGGTGGATTTCCCGCTGCCGGTGGGGCCGAGGATCGCCACGGTCTGCCCGGCTTTTACGGTGAAGGATACGTCCTTGAGGACCGGAAGGCTGTCGTAGGCGAAGGAAACGTGGGAAAAGACGATGTCCCGGCGGATCGGAGGCTTCTTCGTGTTCTCCGGGGTCTCGTCGGCAAATTCGCTCTTTTCATAGAGCACTTCGTCGATCCTCCCCATGGCGATGGACATCTTCGCCGCGTCGGAAAGCACGCGCCCGAGCTGGCGCAGCGGCCAGATCAGCATGCCCACGTAGGAGTTGAAAAGCAGGAAGTTGCCGTAGGACATGCCCTTTTCGATGACGTAGTACATGGCGCCGAACAGGGTGACGCCCTGCTGGGCGACGGCGGTGAAGTCCGAAAAGCTCCAGAAGAAGGCGAACATGTTGTTGAGCTTGTGCCCCGCCTTGTAGAGCTTGTCGATGGCGGTGAAGAATTTGGTCCTTTCGAATTCCTGGCGTCCGAAGGCGCGCACCACGCGCACGCCGGTCAGGTTCTCCTGCAGAACGGTGGACATGGCGCCGTCGGCCTCGTCCACGATCTTGAACTGCTTGGACACCCTCTTGTGGAAGGCCCAGGAGAAAAGGATCGCGAAGGGCATCAGGACCAGGGAGAGAAGCGTCAGGGTCAGGCTGATCCGGCCCAGGATGAAAAGCGCCACGAAGAGCATGAAAACGCCGCGGCAGAGCTCCACCATCTGACCCGAAATGAACCGGCGCACGGTTTCCACGTCGGTGGTGCAGCGCTGGATCAGATCGCCGGTTTCGGCCTTGACGTGATAATCAAAGGGAAGATCCTGGATGTGGGAATAGAGTGAATCCTTGATCCTGCGGACCGTATGCTCCGAAGCGGTGGTCAGAAGCTTGGACTGAAGAAAGCTTCCCACGCCGCGAAGCCCCGTGACCAGGACCAGCGCCAGAGCGCAGATCCAGAGGTTCGAGGCCAGGGTGTCCCGTCCGCCGATGCCTGCGACAAAGGCCTCCACGAAGCCCGGGACCGCCATATCTCCGCCGGTGATGATCCGGTCGATGGTCCAGGAGGTGATCAGCGGGCCCACGTACTGAAGCCCGACGTTGGCGATCACAAGAAGGATGGCGCCGATATAAGCCAGCCTCTGTCCCTTCATAAAGGACCATACGCGCCTGAGGCTGCCTTTTGAACGATTCATAGCGAAGTCTCCTTTCAGGATGGGTATAAAACAGAGGCGAAAAAATCCCCGGCAGACTTCCTGCCGGGGAACAAGATAACGCTTGGTCCGGAAGGCAGGCTGTCACTTTCTTTCCGCCCTCCGCCGGGTCATGCCGTCAACCCTTGAAAAGGCGGGAAAAACACAGGGAAATGCGCTTTGCCGCGCGCCGATTTTCACCGATTTCTCTTTTGCCGCGATTCTGATTCTTCATTTTTCCCGCTCCTTTCCCGTTTCGTTCGTCCGGCCGCGATGGCCGACGCTGATAGGCTACCACAGAAAAAGCCGCTTGTCAAGGGGATTTGCCGCGTTTTTTCCGGGCAGCAAGAGAGAATCCGCCGCTTTTGGCGCGGCGGATTCCGGGAAGCGTGCGATTATTCGATCAGATATACGTAATCCAGGATGACCTTTCCCTCTCCGTCCGGCGTGGTGAAGCGGGGGCAGAGACCGTTTTCAAAGGAGAGAATCGCTCCCTCCCGGTCCCGCTTCGGGACGAAGCCCGCGTCGAGGAGCGCGGGAAGGCACAGAGGGATCGCGTCGTGGACTTCGTCCTCCCGGCCGCGGATCCAGACCGTGCCGAAGCTTCCCTCCGGGAAATCCATTGCCAGAAATCCCTGCGGCGCGACCGTATCCGGCGGAGCGAACATGCCGATGTGATAGGAAAGGAGCGCGCCGTCCTCCGCCCGGCGTTCAAGCCCCGCGTATCCGCCTCCGTTCTTCCAGAGCTTTGTGACGGCGCCGACGCCGCCCATGCACGATTCCACCCGGTCGAACCAGGCGTTTTGAAACCATTCGCCCCATCCGGAAAAGTCGGCGTATTCCTTTCCGATGAAGCGCAGCGCGGGAACCCTGTCACGGAACACTTTTACGATTTCAGCCATCTTTTTCCTCCTTTTCGATCGGGATACAGATCGTCTCCCGATACGTTCTCGACCATTCCGCGTAGATCTCGCATTCGCAGCCCTCTTTCCGGCGATACCCGTTCTGCGGCAGCCAGACGTCCCGGATATATTCCCACGTATATCGGATCGCAGCCACGAAATCGTCGCGTCCCGCCTCCGGCGTCCTGAAGAAGGCGTAAAGTCCGCCCGGGATCGTCACCCTGACCGTTCCGGTCAGATCTCCCTTTGCGAACTTCTCCGGGATCCCGATCCAGTAGGACAACTCTCCGGTCCCGGGGTCCCTTTTCATAACGCCGACGTCTTCGACAGGCGTTCCGCCCGACAGCCGCAGGGAACGCCTTTCGGCGTTATAGAGATTCCATGCGTGGGGAGGAGTCTTTTCCCGATAGGGGTATGCGACCACCGTCAGCTCGTCCCGGAAGCCCAGAGAAGCCTCCGGCCGGATTTTCCGTTCTTCGGGAGAAAAAGGCGGGTACAGGCGAAGGCTTGAGCCGCTCCTCCGGTAATCCGACGGGGAAATACGGTGTTCCCGCCGGAAGGCGCGGGTGAAGTTCTCCTTGGAATTGAAGCCGAAGGCAAAGGCGATATCCGATAGAGGGCGGTCTTCCCGGCCGATACGGGAGACGATCTCCGAGATGCGGCGCTTGCGGATATAGTCGGCGGGGGTCAGGCCGACCGCGGCGCGGAACAGGCGGATAAAGTGAAAGGGAGAATAGCCCGCGAGATCTGCAAGCGCAGCCGTATCCAAAACGCCGTCCCGGTCGTCGGTCAGATGGGATTCGATATGATCGATCAGGCGCATCACCGTCCCGTTTTCCACGTGCCTCCCTCCTTTCGCCATGAATCGTATCACAAACGCGGGGAAAAGGATTGATAAAAATTGCGAAAATGATTCGGAAAACTCCGGGCGGAAAACCGGGTCCCGCCGTCAAGCGGGTCCTGAAGAGGCTTATCCGATCCCTTCGGGAAAAACGCTGTGCGCGCCGCCGGAGGCACCGGTCCTCTGCAAAAGAAAGCTTCCGCGTTTTCCCGGAAGCTTTCCCCTTTGATCATAAACCGTTTTTCCCGTGCCACGCGTCCGAAAGGAGGACCTCCCGGTTGGTGCCGTAGAAGATATCGTCCTTTCCCGAAAGCTTTTTGAGCCATCCCTCGAATCTCTCCCAGAAGTCCCAGGCGTCGAATTCGTAGCTGTGTCCCCAGATATAAAAGATCTGAGGCGTTTCGGGCTCCGACGCGAGGAAGGCGTCGATCAGGCTTTCGACCTTTTCGAACTCCAGATGATAGACCGTGGGGCGGAGCTTATAAAGATCGGTCTCCGGCGCGAAGGAGTACGACGAGAGGATGGTTCGGGCGTATTGCGCGCCGGTCTTTTCCCGGACGATCCCCGCCACCCGGTCGTCGTGATTCTGCCCGCCGCCGGGATAGGCCATGCCCACGACCTCGTATCCCGCGAGGTCCGAAAGGGCGAGCCGGTCCTCCTCCACCTGCCGCCTCACCTCTTCGTCGGGAAGCAGGGGGAGCGAGGGATGGGTCAGGGTGTGCCCCGCGATCTCGTGCCCGCGGTAAAGCGAGCGGACCTTTTCGGGATCGACCTTGTCGTGCCGGATCTCCACGCCGTTTCTGACCAGGGCGCCCTCTTTGCCGAGCAGCGCCGAATTGAGATTGAAGGTCGCCTTCATGCCGTAGGCGTTGAAAAGCGCGAGCAGTCTTTCATCCTGACGCACGCCGTCGTCGTAGCTGAAGGTCAGGGCTTTCCGGAATTCTTTCACGGGATCCTTCTCCTTTCCTCCCCGGCCGGCGGCCGGGTTCCTGTGTCGCATTATACCCGAATCCGGCGGGCGCGTCAAGGCTTGTCCCGCCGGCGCTCCGCGCGCGGGGAAGCCCGCGAAACGGGGCGGCGGGGCAAGTTTTCCTTTACAAAAAGAGGCGATCCGTGTATAATGTAGAGTACGCCCGATCTCCCCCCTCCCCGGGCGGGGACCGAGGCGCGGCGCGGACGGGCCCGTTCCGGGAAGCGCCGGATGAGATTGACGGAGGGAAAACGCTTGATTTATCTGGACAACGCCGCCACCACGCGTCCGTCGCCGGGCGCCATGAAGGCGCTTTCGCGCGCGGCGGAATGCTTTTACAATCCCTCCTCCCTTTATAAGGGCGGTCTGGAAGCGGAAGCCCTCGTCAAAAACGCGCGGGAGGAGGTCGCCCGGGCCGTGGGCGGACTTCCCGAAGAGATCTTTTTCACCTCCGGCGGCACCGAGGGCGACAATCTCGTCCTTGCCTCCCTGAATCCCCGCGCGGCGAAGCACGTGATCGTATCCGCCGTCGAACACGACGCGGTGATCGAGCCCGCGAAAAGGCTCGCCTCTCTCGGCGTCAGGGTCGACTTCGCCCCCGCCGGGCCCGACGGGATCGTGTCGCCCGGCGCGGTGGAGGCTCTTCTCACGCCCGAGACCGCGCTGGTCTCGGTGATGGCGGTCAACAACGAAACCGGCGCGGTCCAGCCGGTCCGGGAGATCGCCCGGGTCCTGAAACGCGCGAAAAGCCCGGCGCTCCTTCACACCGACGCCGTGCAGTCCTTTCTGAAAACCGGAGACGCCCCCGCCCGGCTCGGCGCGGACGTCGTCACGGTCAGCGCCCACAAGATCCACGGGGTCAAGGGCGCCGGCGCGCTCTGGGTCCGCAAAGGGGTCCGGCTCCGCCCCCAGATCCTCGGCGGCGGCCAGGAAAGAGGGCTTCGCTCCGGCACCGAAGCGGTCCCGGCGATCCTGGCGATGGGGCAGGCGTGCCGGGAAGGATTCGATTCTCTTTCTTCCCGCATCGAAAAGGTCTCGGCTCTTCACGCATACGGCGCGGAGCTCCTTCGCGAAGTCCCGGGGATCGAGGTCCTCTCCTTTCCCACCCAGTCCCCCTGGATCCTGACGGTCTCGGCGCCGGGATATAAAAGCGAGATCCTGCTTCACGCGCTGGCGGACCGGGGGATCTGCGTTTCCTCCGGCGCGGCCTGCTCCAGGGGAAGGATCAGCCGCGTCCTCACCGCCATGGGCGTCGACCGGCGGATCGCCGAGGGGTTTCTGCGCGTCAGTCTTTCCCACGAAAACGAAAAAGAAGATCTTTCCGCGCTGGCGGAGGCGCTCCGCGCCCTGCTGCCGGCGCTCAGAAAGGCGAGATAGATCCCATGGAAAAAATCATCCTGCTCAAGCTCGGCGAGATCGCCCTGAAGGGGCTGAACCGGGCAAGCTTTGAAAACCGTCTGATGGGGAACCTGCGCCGCAGGATCTCCCCCTTCGGAAAATTCGAGATCCGCAGCGCCCAGTCCACCCTGTACGTCCGGAAGCTCGCAGGGCCCGACGACGCCGTCGACCGGGCCTTCGAGGCCGCGGGCGACGTATTCGGCGTGGTGGCGCGGTCGATGGCCGCCGAGTGCGAAAAGAACTACGGCGCCATCCGCGAAACCGCCCTGTCCTTCCTGGCCGAAAGGTTCACGGAGGCCGCGACCTTCAAGGTGGACGCCCGGCGAAGCGACAAGCGCTTCCCCATGACCACCCCCGAGATCATGGAGACCCTCGGCGGCGACATTCTGGAAAAGTATCCGCACCTCCGGGTCGACGTGCATCACCCGGAGCTTACCTGCATGGTGGAGGTCCGGGATCACGCGGCCTACGTGCACGGAGATCAGCTGCCCGGCGCGGGCGGCATGCCGGTGGGCAGCGCCGGGGAAGCCCTGCTTCTGCTTTCCGGCGGCATCGACAGCCCCGTGGCCGCCTACATGATGGCCAAGCGCGGTCTCGCGCTCACCGCCGTCCACTTCGAAAGCCCGCCCTACACCTCCGAGCGGGCGCGGGAAAAGGTCCTGGCGCTGGCGAAAAGGCTGGAGCGCTTCACCGGAAGGCTCCCGGTCTGGGTGGTGCCCTTTACCGAAGCGCAGCTGGCCATCCGGGACGTCTGCCCCGAAGAGTATTTCACCGTCATCATGCGCCGGCTGATGATGCGCGTCGCCTCCCTCCTCGCGGAACGGGAGGGCCTCGGCGCCCTGATCACCGGCGAAAGCCTCGGCCAGGTGGCGAGCCAGACGCTCCACGCCATCGCCGTCACCGACAAAAGCGCCGACCGGCCGGTTTTCCGGCCGCTGATCGGCATGGATAAGGAAGAGATCGTTCAGCTCTCGCGCAGGATCGACACCTACGACCTGTCCATCCTTCCCTATGAGGACTGCTGCACCGTGTTCACCCCGCGGCATCCGCGGCTGAAGCCGCGGCTCTCCGAGGTCCTGGAATGGGAAGAAAAGCTCGGAGCGGAAGCGCTTGCGGAAGCTGCGTATCGGGACGCGAAGATCGCCGGAGAACCGGAGGAGGAAGAAAAACGTGACGCGGACCTGTGAACTGATCGCCGTCGGCACCGAGCTTCTGCTCGGCGAGATCGTGAACACCGACGGAGCCTATATCGCCTCGCGTCTGAAAAACGTGGGCGTGAACGTCTACTACCAGACCGTGGTGGGCGACAATCCCGAAAGGCTGGCCTCCGTGCTCCGCGAAGCGGCGGCCCGTTCCGACGTGATCGTCACCACCGGCGGCCTCGGCCCCACCTACGACGACCTGACCAAGGAGGTCATCTGCCGGGTGTTCGGGAAAAAGCTGGTGCGCGACGAAGACTCCCTCCGTCACATCCGGGACTTTTTCGGCCGGATCGGCAGGGTCATGACCCCCAACAACGAAAAGCAGGCCGATCTCCCCGAGGGTGCGGCCGTCTTCAAAAATCACTGGGGCACCGCCCCCGGATGCGCCTTCGAAAGCGGAAAAAACACCGTGATCATGCTGCCCGGACCGCCTTCGGAATGCGAGCCCATGACCGACGCCTACGTCATCCCTTATCTGACGCGCCCCGAAGAGGGCGTCCTGACCTCCCGGTTCATCCGGATCTGGGACGTGGGCGAAAGCGCGGTGGAGGATAAGCTTCACGACCTGATGACCGGAAGCACGAACCCTACCGTCGCTCCTTACGCCAAATCCGGCAGCGTCCAGCTCCGGGTGGCCGCCAAAGCGCCGACGGCGGAAGAGGGCTTCGCCCTGTGCGAGCCGACGGTCGAAAAGATCCTCACGCTTTTCGGCGGAAACGCATATGAAGAAAACGGAACGGGTCTTCCCGGATACGTCTTTTCGCTTCTGCGGGAAAGAGGGCTGACCCTTTCGGCGGCCGAATCCTGCACCGGCGGGCTGATCTCCAAGCTGATGACCGATCTGCCCGGCGTCTCCGAGGTCTACATGGGCGGCGTCTGCACCTATTCCAACGAGGCGAAAAGCGCGCTCCTCGGCATCGATCCCGCCCTGATCCGGGAAAAGGGAGCGGTGAGCGGGGAGGTCGCCCGGGAAATGGCCGAAAGAGTCCGGGAAAGGTTCCGCACCGATCTCGGTATCGGCGTCACCGGCATCGCGGGTCCCGGCGGAGGGACCGCGGAAAAGCCGGTGGGTCTCGTCTACATCGCCCTTGCCGACCGGAATATGACCGAGGTCAGGAAATGCAGCTTCGGCACGCTGCGCCGCACCCGCGAGCGCATCCGCACCGACGCCGCGAACACCGCGCTGGATATGGTCCGGAGGCGCCTGACCGGGGACGGGGGATCCAAATGACCGAAAAATTTCTGGAAACCGCCGAGGACTGGCGGATACGCGGGACGCGGGCTCTGGAAAAGGGCTTCGCCGATCTTGATTACGACGTCAGAAAAATCATGGAGCGCGACCCGGCGGCGGTCTCCTACGCCCAGGTGCTCCTTCTGTATCCGGGGCTTCACGCCGTGGCGCTCCACCGCCTTGCCCACGCGCTTTACGAAAAGGGCCGCTTTTTCTCGGCGCGCCTTCTTTCCCAGACCTCCCGGTTCTTCACCGGGATCGAGATCCATCCCGGCGCGAAGATCGGCCGCGGACTCCTGATCGACCACGGCATGTCGGTGGTCATCGGCGAAACCACCGAGATCGGCGACGACTGCACCATCTATCAGGGCGTGACCCTGGGCGGCACCGGCAAGGAAACCGGAAAGCGCCATCCCACCGTGGGAAGCGACGTGATGATCGGATCGGGCGCCAAGGTCCTGGGACCGGTCAGGATCGGCTCCGGCGCGAAGGTCGCGGCGGGCGCCGTGGTGCTCCGCGACGTGCCCGACAACGCCACGGCGGCGGGCGTGCCCGCCCGGGTGGTCCGGCACCGGGGAAAAAGGATCCCCGATCTGGATCAGATCCACATTCCGGACCCGGTGGCCGCCGAGATCTCCCGGCTGGAAGCCCGGCTCGCCCGGCTGGAGAAAAAGGCGGAGGAGAAAGCGGAAGAAAAAGCTCCGGAGGGAGAAGTATAGATCGCCGCGGGGAGGTCCCCGCACAGCCCGAACGATAAGCCCGGAGACGGGAAGGATGAGGAATATGAAGCTTTATAACAGTTTGACCCGCACGAAAGAGGATTTCGTCCCCCGCGAAGAGGGAAAGGTGAAGATGTACACCTGCGGCCCTACGGTCTACCACTTTGCCCACGTGGGGAACCTGCGCACCTACATCATGGAGGACGTCCTGGAAAAGTCGCTTCGCTATGCGGGATACGACGTGACCCGGTGCATGAACATCACCGACGTCGGCCATCTGACCAGCGACGCCGATACCGGCGAGGACAAAATGCTCAAAGGCGCGAAGCGCGAGCACAAGACCGTCATGGAGATCGCGAAGTACTATACCGACGCCTTCTTCGCCGACTGCCGGAAGCTGAATATCCGGATCCCGGACCTGACCGTCCCGGCCACCAGCCAGATCCCGGAATACATCAGGCTGGTCTCCGCCCTTCTGGAGAAGGGCTACGCCTATATCGCGGGGGGCAACGTGTATTTCGACACCTCCAGGCTTTCACAGTATTACGTCTTCAACCGGCACGACGCCGAGGACCTGGAAACCGGCGTTCGCGAGGGCGTGGAGGAGGACGAAAACAAGCGGAACAAGATCGACTTCGTCCTCTGGTTCACCAAATCGAAATTCGAGGACCAGGAGCTGAAATGGGAATCCCCCTGGGGCCTGGGATATCCGGGATGGCACATCGAATGCTCCGCCATCAGCATGAAGTATCTGGGCGAATATCTGGATATCCACTGCGGCGGCATCGACAACGCCTTCCCCCACCACACCAACGAGATCGCCCAGAGCGAAGCCTATCTGGGGCATCCGTGGTGCCACACCTGGTTCCACGTGCTGCACCTGAACACCGCGGGCGGCAAGATGAGCAAATCCAAGGGCGAATTCCTCACCCTCTCGCTTCTGGAGGAAAAGGGATACGATCCCATGGTCTACCGCTTCTTCTGCCTTCAGTCCCATTACCGGAAGGCCCTGGTCTTCTCTTACGAGGGGCTGGACAACGCGAAGGCCGCCTATGAAAAGCTGGTGGCGCGCATTTCGCAGCTTCCCGCGGACGGCGGCGTGCGCGAAGAGGCGCTCCTTCCCTTCCGCGCGTCCTTCCGGGAAGCGCTGGAAAACGATCTGAACACCTCTCTCGCCGTCACGGCGCTTTACGACGTGCTGAAGGCCGATCTGACCGGCGAGGAAAAGCGGACCCTGATCGGGGAATTCGACGAAGTCCTGTCTCTCTCGCTCCTCGAGCGGGCCGGAGAAGCCCTGAAGAAAGAAAAAGAGGAGATCGGCGACGAGGAGATCCTCAGGCTGGTGGCCGAAAGGGCCGAAGCCCGCCGGGCGAAAAACTTCGCCCGCGCCGACGAGATCCGCGACCTTCTGAAAAACATGAACGTCACGGTGGAGGATACGCCGGACGGTCCGAAAATCATCCGGAAATAACGAACGGAAAAACGAAAGGAACCATCCATGTCTGATCTGGCAAGAAACATCAAAGGCGCCTTCGACTACCTGCCCGAGCGGCAGCGGGTCAGACGCGACATCGTGAAGATCCTCACCGAGACCTTCGAAAAATACGGCTTCTCCCCGGTGGAGACGCCGATGCTGAACTATCTGGACCTTCTGGCCAGCAAATACGCCGGCGGAGCCGAGATCCTGAAGGAGGTCTACTCCCTTTCGGATCAGGGCGGACGGGAGCTGGCGCTCCGGTACGATCTGACCGTGCCGCTGTGCAAGCTGGTGGCCATGAATCCCGGGCTTCCGATGCCCTTCAAGCGCTACGAGATCGGCCGCGTCTTCCGCAACGGACCGGTGAAATCCGGGCGAAACCGGGAATTCACCCAGTGCGACGTGGATATGGCCGGGGCCGACAGCCTGACCGCCGAAACCGAATTCCTGACCATGACCTGCGAAGTCTTCGAGAGGCTCTCCCTTCCCATCCGCATCGAGCTTTCCAACCGCAAGCTCCTTTCGGGCCTGATCCTCAAGGCCGGGATCCCGGCGGAAAAGGCCGCGGAGGTGATCACCTCGGTGGACAAGCTGAAGAAGATCGGCCGGGACGGCGTCCTGAAGGAACTCTCCGAAACCGGGATCGAAGAAGAGAAGCTCCTTTCCCTCTTCGACCTTTTCGAGCTGCCCTTCGACCAACTCAAGGCCGGCGAAGCCGGCGCCGAAGGAAACCCCCTGCTTTCCGAGGGGATCAGCGAGCTCTCCTCGCTTTTCGACATGCTCCGGGCGGCCGGCGCCGCAGAAAGGATCCTCTACGCGCCGCACCTTGCGCGGGGGCTGGACATCTACACCGGCACGGTCTGGGAGGTCTTCATGACCGAGGGGACCGTGACCTCCAGCATCGGCGCGGGCGGCAGATACGACAACATCATCGGCAAGCTCTCCGGCGGGCGCGAGATCCCCGCCGTGGGAATGACCTTCGGGCTGGACGTGATCTACGCGGTGCTTCTGGAGCGGGGGACCGCCCGGAAGGGCACCGAGACCGAGCTTTTCGTGATCCCCATGGGGACCGAAGCGGAGAGCGTCGCCCTGGCCGCCCGTCTCCGGAAGGAAGGTCTCCGGGTGTCGGTGGAGACCGTCAGGCGCAAAATGAAGAAGTCCCTGGATTACGCCAACAGGGAGGGGATCCCCTTCGTGATCATCCTCGGCGAAAACGAAGCGGAATCCGGAAAGATCGTCCTGAAGGCCATGCTCACGCACGACTCGAAGGAATTCGCCCTGGAGGACGCCGTGGGGATCGCCGCGTACGTGAAGGGATGATCCTTGCCGACGCGCATACGCATTCCCTTTTCTCCCACGACGGAAAGGCGCCGCGGGAAGAGATGGCGAGGGGCGCATACGAAAAGGGGCTTTCCGTACTCTATCAGACCGAGCATTTCGACGCCTACAGCGACGGCGGGACGATGCGGGTGCGCTACTTCGAGGACGCGATCTTTTCCGCGCCGCCCTATCCCGACCCGCCGGTCGCGCTCCCCCTTTCCATCGAAGTGGGGGAAATGGGCGAGGCTTTTTCAGAGGCGCGGGAGCTGCTTCAGCGCCGGCCGTATGAATTCGTCCTCGGAGCGCTGCACCATCTGAAGGGCGAAAAGGGCTTTCTTTCCCGGGAGTATTCTTCCGACGGGGAATGCCGGACGCTGTTTGCCCGGTATCTGGACGAGCTTCTGGCCGCCGCCGAGGAAACCGATTACGATTCCCTGGCCCATATGGATTACCCGCTCCGGTATTTCTACGCCAAACGGGGGCTTCTTCTCCGGCTGGAGGACTATCCCCGGGAGGTGGAGGAGATCCTCCGCGCGGTGATCCGGCGGGGAAAGGCGCTGGAGCTCAACACCGCGACCCTGCGGAAGGGATATCCCTTTCTGATGACCGAAACGCTCCGCCGTTTCCGGGAAATGGGCGGAACGCTCGTGACCGTGGGCTCCGACGCCCACGCGCCGGAGGATATCGCCTTTGCCTTCGACCGGGCGGAAGCCGCGCTCCGGGAAGCGGGCTTTTCCTCCTATACGATCTATCAAAACCGCAGACCGGTCCCGATCCCGCTTTCGGAGGGAACGGCCTGCGCCGCCGGCCCGATCGGGACATGAACGCGGAAGCCGGGCCACCGCGAGAAAAAATGGAAACGAAAGAACTGCAGGAAAACGCCCGCCGGCTCCTCGCGCGGGTCAAAGAACTCGGCGGCGAAGCCGGACACGACGTGATCCTTCTCGCCGCCTCCAAAACGCGGAACAAAGAGGAGATCCGCGCCGTCATAGAGGCGGGAATCTCCTTTCTCGGCGAAAACAGGGCCGACGAGCTGAAAGCAAAGGACGAAGAGGGCGCCTACGACGGCGCGCATCTGCATTTCATCGGCACCCTGCAGTCCAACAAGGCGAAGGTCCTTGTGGGGAGAGCCGAGCTGATCCATTCCCTCTGCACCGAAAGCGCCGCCGAGGCCGTCGAAAAGGCCGCCGCGAAGCTCGGGATCCGTCAGAAGGTCCTGATCGAGATCCACGTGGGGAACGAAGAGACCAAGAGCGGCGTCCCGCTCGCCGAAGCCGAGGCGTTCGCCGCTTCCCTCGGGAAGTATCCGCACGTCGATCTGCGGGGCTTCATGTGCGTGCCCCCGGCAGGAGAGGACCCCACGCCTTATTTCGAGAGCGTGGCCGCGCTTTACCGCAGGCTGAGACCGGTCTATGCCCTGGACACGCTTTCCATGGGCATGACCCACGATTACGAAAAGGCGATCCGCGCCGGGGCGAACCTCGTCCGGATCGGCACCGCGCTTTTCGGAGAAAGAAATTACGCAAGGTGATCCCGTGTCGAGAAAAAGCGAAAATACCGGCTTCGTCTGCGAGGTGTGCGGCGCGTCGGTCCTGCCCGTGACCAACGGGAGCTTCCGCAATCACTGCCCCTTCTGTCTCTGCTCCAAGCACGTGGACGTCACGCCCGGCGACCGGGCCGACGACTGCGGCGGGATCCTGCGCCCGGTGGGCGTGGATTACCGGGGAAACAAGGGTTGGATGATCCTGCATCGATGCGAAAAATGCGGATATACTACCCAGAACAAGGCCGCGGTGGACACCGTCCAGCCCGACGATCTGCTGCTTCTGTCCGCCATCGCCAACCAAAACCGAAAATAAGGGGGTGAGACGTTGGCCGATCTTGCATCCTTTCTGCGCAAGTGCGCATCCCGCCTGAAAACCAAAAAAAGAGACCGCCTCCGGGTCAATCTGATCGGAGGCTTCTTTAAGATCCTGCTTTCGGTGTTCCTGATCGCGATCATCACCGGCTCCATCTGTCTGATGGCGGCGGCGGTGTATATTTCCCGCTATATCGACACCGACATGGATCTGAACATCGCTTCCGCCGATCTGAATTACTCCACCCAGATCTTCGCGCCCGGCGCGGAGGGGAAGGTGGAGGTGATCTACACCCTTCACGGCGCGCAGAACCGGGAGTGGGTCAGCTACGACGAGATCCCGGACTACCTGAAAAAAGCCATCGTCGCCATCGAGGACGAGCGCTTCTGGACCCACCGCGGCGTGGACTGGAAGCGGACCCTCAGCGCCGGCGTCCACCTGCTTTCGGGCTTTTCCTCCAGCTACGGCGGCTCCACCATCACCCAGCAGCTGATCAAAAACATCACCGGCAACGACGAAGTGACGGTCCAGCGCAAGATCCAGGAGATCCTCCGGGCCATGGAGCTGGAAAAGCACATGTCCAAAGAAGAGATCCTGGAGCTTTATCTCAACACCATCAACCTTTCGCAGGGCTGCTACGGCGTGCAGACCGCGGCGAAGGTCTACTTCGGCAAGGACGTCAGCGAGCTGACGCTGGCCCAGTGCGCCTCCATCGCCGGCATCACCAATCTGCCGTCCTATTACGATCCCTTCGTCTATCCGGAACACAACATCGCCCGGCAGAAGGACATCCTCTGGAAAATGCACGAGCTGGGGGTCATCACCGACGCCGAATATGAGGCGGCCAAAAACGAAGAACTGATCTTCCTGCGCGACAACGAGGAGGAAGAAGAAGCTCCCGAGGCCGTGCAGTCCTACTTCATCGATCTGGTGATCGATTCGGTGATCCGCGATCTGCAGAACCAGCTCGGCTACAGCAAGGAGGTCGCGACGCGCCTCCTGTATTCCGGCGGCCTGCAGATCTATACCACCATGGACGCCAAGGTGCAGAGCACGCTGGAAAAGGTCTACACCGACAGTTCGAATTTCCAGCGTCTGCAGGGCATCACGCAGCCGCAGAGCGCCATGATCGTCTATTCCACCGACGGCGACATCCTGGGCGTGGTGGGCGGCCGCGGCACCAAGCAGGGCGCGCGCGTTCTGAACCGGGCGAAGTCGCTCCGGTCGGCGGGCTCCGCCATCAAGCCGCTTTCAGCCTATTCGCCGGCTCTGGAAAACGACATCATCACTCCCTTCTCGGTCATCGACGACTTCCCCGATCTCTACACCGACGCCGGGGGCACCCTGATCGAAAAGCCGGAGGAATTCAAGGGCAAGCTCAAGGCCTATCCGAAAAACTACTACACCGGCTTCCGCGGTCTGGTGACCGCCAGACGCGCGGTGGAGCTTTCGATCAACACCGTGGCCGTCAAGATGGTGGAAGCCCTGGGCATCCCCAAGAGCTACGGCTACCTGGAAAGCCGGTTCGGGATCACCTCCCTGGTCAACACCAGTGAAAAGGGCGATATGAACTACGGCTCGCTGGCTCTGGGCGGCTTCTACCGCGGGATCTCCCTTCTGGAGCTGACCAGCGGCTACACCACCTTCACCAACGAAGGCGTGCACAACCTGCCCCGCTGCTATACCCTGATCACCGACGCGGACGGCAACGTCCTGATCGACAACGTCCACCGCTCCACCAAGGTGCTTTCCGAAAAGGCCAACTACTATATGACCTATATGCTGGAAAGCGCCATCGAACGCGGCACCGCCACCGCCGCCAAAATCAAGGGCATCGCCACCGCCGGCAAGACCGGCACCACGAACTCCGACAAGGACCGCTGGTTCATCGGCTACACGCCCTATTACGTGGGCGGGGTCTGGTACGGGTACGATTATCCCAAGGAAATCAAGGGCGCCGACGGGAACCCGGCTCTGAAAGCGTGGAAGCTGGTGATGGACGAGCTTCACAAGGATCTTCCTCCCGCCGAATTTCCGGTGCCGGACCACCTGATCTCTGCGGGGTACTGCCTGGACAGCGGAGAGCGGCCCACCGATCTCTGCAAGCTTGACGTCCGCGGTTCCAGCCGCGCGGCCACCGGGTATTATTACGAGGGAGACAAGCCCACCCGGAAATGCACGGTCCACGTGGAGTGCATGATCTGCGAAGAATCCGGCAAGCTCGCCACCCCCTACTGCACGAAAACCAAGCGGGTCGCCGTCCTGAACATCGAACGCAAAAGCCTGGCGGGCAAGCTGAAGGTCAGCGACGAGGCGGCGGTCGCCGTCAAGGTCCCGGTGCCCGACGCCTACAAGGGACGCCTTCCCTGGGCTGTGGAAGCCGACAAGAAGGTCCAGAAGGAAATCAAGGCCAAGACCTACGTCAACGGATACAAGGACTGCACCGAATTCTGTCCTCTGCATCCGAAAGAACCGGAGCCCGAACCGGAGCCCGCGACCGACCCGGTCGTGACCCCGCCCGGGAAGCCGGAATCCGAGACGACGACGAAGAAGCCCGAGTCCGAGACGACGACGAAGAAGCCGGAATCCGAGACGACGACGAAGAAGCCGGAATCCGAGACGACGACAAAGAATCCGGAATCCCAGTCAGAGACCGAGCCCGCCGCTCCGCCCAGGAAGCCCGACGCGGAGACCGAGCCGACGCGCGAAACCGAGCCGGCCCCGGCCGAGTCCAAGCCGCCGGCCACGGCCGAATAGCGCGGCGCCGCGCAAAAAAAGCGAAAAAATCCCCGCGCCGGATCCCTCCCGGCGCGGGGATTTTATTCATTTGAAAAGGATCCCGCCAAAAGGGATCGCGCATGCTCCGGAAAAACGGCGGCCGCCGCTTTTCCTTTTTTCGCCTTTCCCCGGGGACGGCGCGCCGCGTCAGACGCCCCTATCCTTTTTCCATTCCTCTACGACCCGGGAAATGCGCCAGTAGTCGTTGGTGAGGATCGTGTCGACGCCGAGGGAAAGATACATCCGCGCTCTCTCGGGCGTGTCGGCGTAGAAGGCGGTGACCCGGATCCCGTTTTCGTGGGCGCGCACGATCATATCGGGAGTAAACCGGTCTTCGAAAAGCTGGATCTTCTCGCAGCCGAGCCGGATCGCGCGTTCGGTCTGCTCGAAGGGCGTCTTTCCCGCGCCGACGCACCGCGGCAGATCGGGAGCGAGCTTCCCGAGCCGTTCCAGGACCCCGTCGTCGCCGCACATGAAATACATGTACCGTTCGGCGTCGTACGCCCGGATCAGGCCGACGATCTTTTCCAGGTATCCGTCGGGCACCGGATATTCCCCGCCGTAGGTCTTCACGTGGATGTTCATCACGCACCGGCCGGCGAATTCCCGGAGGATCTCCTCAAAGGTGGGGATCCGCAGGTCCCGGTAGGCCTCGCTGAACTTGCTTCCGAAATCCAGCGTTTTCAGTTCCGCCAGGGTTTTTTCCCACACTCTGCCATGCCCGTCGGACACCCGGTCGAGATCGCAGTCGTGGATCGAGACGACTTCCCCGTCCTTCGTGCGCCAGAGATCGAATTCGATCTCCTCCGCGCCGCTGGAGACCGCCGCGCCGAAGGCGGGCAGGCTGTTTTCGGGGGCGACGGTGTTGAAGCCCCGGTGCGCGCACACCCGGGGATAGGGCATCCGGTCCTCGGGCAGGGCGACGAAGGGTCCGGCCGGCCGGTATTTCCAGGGGCGGCGGCCCTTTTCGGTATAGAGGAAATGAGAGGAGGGAGGATTGCCGTAGCCCGCGGGTTTTTCGTATTTCCGGAAGGGATCGATCTCCACGGAGGCGATCCCCACGCGGTTTTCCATATCGAGGAGGATCCTGCCGTCGGGCGCCGCCGCCAGGCTGCACCCGCCCACCGGGGAATCCTCACCCATGCTGACCGAGGAACGGATCACCCAGGCGTTGACGTTGTAGGCAAAGAAGCTCGCCATCATTTCCAGGGCGGTCTTCGTATCGCTCCGCTGATGGGAGCAGCCGATGATGAGATCGGGCTTTTCCTTCGCCAGGACCCCCGCCGCCTCGTAGAAATAGAAATCGTAACAGGTCAGAAACGCAAGCTTCATCCCGTCCACCGTGACGGTCTGCGTCTTCTCCCGCCTCCAGGTGTATCCGTCGTCCAGATACTTCGATTCGCCGGGGGTCAGATGCTCCTTGTCGTAGGTCCCGGCTTCGTTCCCCTCCCGGTCGAAGACGAAGGTGGAATTCCGGAGACCCGACGGGGTCCCGCGCCGGGCGTTGACGATCACGATCGCCCCGCATCTTTTCGCGGTCCTTTTCGCCGCGTCGAGAAGAGGTCTGTTGAAGGCTTCAAAGGCCTCGGCCCGTTCCTCCGCCGTCTTCGCCAGAGCGGGGATATCTGCCGATTCGGGAAGCAGGATCAGATCGGAGGTCCCGTCGAGGCCGTCCAGCGCCTCCAGCTCCCACCGGAAAAGCGCCGCCGCCTCCGAAAAGTCGGTGGAATACCGCGGCTGGATCAAGGTGACTTTCATGTCTTATCCCTTTCAGAAAAAAGGCGGGGAGATCCCCGCCCGTTTTTTTATTTCCAGAGTCCCTTGCGATAAAGAATCTTATAGGGCGTCGCGTCCTCCCGGAGCATCTGGACCGAGTCGATGCCGTAGCTTTCCAGGACGTTTGCCCAGCGTTCCTCCATCCCTTCCGCATACTCCACCGGCAGGAAGCCCGCCGAGAGATAGCTTTTCACCGCGCTGACGCGCCATTCGTCGGTGGTCAGGAAGACGAAATCCGGGTTTTCGGAGGAGAGCTTTTTCAGAGCCGCGGCCGAGAGGTATTTGGCGAGGCCCTTGCCGCGGAAGTCGGTGCGGATGCCAACCATGTGCACGTCGCCGCGATTCTCCTTGTTGACGTAGGCGGTGACGGTGCCGACGTGCTCGCCCCTGTAATCCAGGAAAAAGACGTCGCGTTCGGGAACGAGGCGGTCGGACCACCTGTCTTCGATCTCCTGCTGGAAATGCGGAAGTCCCTTCTCTCCGGAAAGCCCGTTTTTGCAGCATTCGCACCAGGCGAGCTTATCCTCCAGAGAACCCTTTTTCAGATTGACGATCGCGTACCCCTCCGGAAGCGGGGGATCGGCCACCGGCATCCCGGGAAGCCAGTACATTTTGAGCTGCGCCATATTGTCGCTCCTTTCGGATCACGGCGCGGAGGCGGACGTCCCGCGCCTTCTTTCCCCTGCATCATAGCGAAAAGAAGGGCGCTTGTCAAGAGAAAAGCGCTTCTCTTTTCCCCGCTCCGGCGCTTTCCCCGTTGACAGCGCCGGGGCGGGCGGATACAATAGAAGAAGGCTTCCGCCGAAGAGGCCGGAGAGGAGTTATCACCATGAAAGAATATTCTTCCCTCGCCGTGCGCGTGACCGACGCGCCTTATTCCGCCGCGGGCGACGGCGTCGCCTCCGACCGCGCGGCCATCCAGAAGGCGATCGACGACGTTTTCCGCGCGGGAGGCGGACGGGTGATCCTGGACGGCGGGAAGACCTTCCTTTCCGCCGGGCTGATCCTCCGGAGCGGCGTGACCCTCTTTTTCGAGGATGAGGCGACCCTGCTCCAGGATCCCGACCGGACCCGCTACGTCAAGCCCGTGAGGGACGGGTACGAGCCGTATCTGCCCGCTTACGGGCACAATTTCTCCCCTTCGATCAAATGGAGCCACAACTGGTACCATAACTTCCCCCTGATTTTCGCGCCGGAGGGCAGTCACGACTTCGCCGTCCGGGGGAACGGGACCGTGAAGATGATGATCGTGGAGGACCCGGAAAAGATCGTCAAGATCTGCCCGGTGGGCTTCTACCGCTGCCACGACTTCGAGATCGCCGATATCCGCATCACCAACTATCACAGCTACGCCGTGATGCCCTTCTCCTCGGATCACGGGGTGATCCGGAATCTGAAGATCAACGACTGGAGCTACGGCAACGGCGACGGGATCTGCATGATGAACTGTCAGCATATGCGCGTCACCGGCTGTTCGGGCTACACCGGGGACGATTCGCTTTACATCTTCTCCTCCTGCCGCGACCCGAGAAAGAGCGAATGGTGGAATTCCGACGATCCGCAGCCTTCGATCGATATCGAGATCGATCACAACGACTTCAGATCCCACCACTGCAAGGCCTTCGGCATGATCCTCTGGGGGCTGAACTGCGAGGATCTCGAGAAGGTGGAGGTGCGCGACGTGTATATCCACGACAACCATTTCGCCACCATGGGCAACTGGCTCTACAACCCCTATACGGACAAGGCCGGATATCCTCCGGTGACCCACGTGCGCTTCGAGCGGAACCGCATCGACGCCGTGGAAGCGAATTTCTTCGACACCCACATCGCGGACATGAATCATTTCCATTCCTCTTCCCATCTGCACAACGGGGATTTCACAGACGGCCGCGTCTTCTGGTCGGCGACCCCCGACGGCTCGGCCGGGGTGCACCGGGAGGGCGGCAAGGAGGATCAGAACCGTTCCTTCGGATACATCCGGCATCCGGAGCGGGGCAGGGCCGCGCTTTATCAGGGCGTCTATCTCAGAAGCGGAGAGAAAAAGCTCCTGCGCGCCGAGGCGCGCACCACGGGCTGCGTCTGCCGGCTTTTCGTCCGGGATCTCGATTCCGGGACGCTTCGCGCCTCCCTCTCCTTTGAAAACACGGATTGGGAGGAAAAGAACCTCCTCTTCGAGGTCCCCTCCGACGGGAATTATCACGTGGGGATCGAGGGGGACGATCTCCGGGGCGGCGAAGGATACGTCCGCTGGGTAAAGCTCGGGGGCCACGAGGCGGCCGAGGGGTACCGGGACGTGTATTTCGACACGGGAAAGATCCTCTTCCGGTTTGAGGACGGGGAGTAAAGCCTTCGCGTCCCCGTTTCTTCCTGACGCTCCGGAAAAGGTACGATCATGCGTTTTTTCGGCCTTTTCCCCGGAAAAGCCTTGACAAATCCCCAACAGGATACTATGATGAAAACAATCGATCCGGCGTTTCGAATCTCTCGTCCGGTCGAAATGAATCATCTTAAGGAGGAATCATTCATGGCACAGAAATGCGCGATCTGCGGTGCGGAAATCAACGTTTTCCAGTCGCAGAAGCTGACCGACGGCAATTACATCTGCCGTAAGACCTGCAAAAAACTCGGCATGAAGGAATTCGATTACGTTCACGCCGACCTGCCTGCCGTTCTGGCTCACAACGCCCAGGTGAAAGAGGGCGCCAAAATCTTCAACGAGCTCTTCCTCCCGCGGATGGACACCAAGGAAAAGGACAAGAAGCTCGTCCAGTTCGGTCACGTGTACGTCGCTCCCGACCTCGGCCTGACGGCGCTGGCTTATCCGGAATACAAATTCTTCATCTTCGGAAAGCACTGGCCCCGCGCCTGCGTCTACCGCACCGGCGACCTCTTCCGCTACGACGTGAAGAAGGAAACCAAGGTCGTCGACGGCAAGGAGCAGACCGACATCTTCGTCGAATACGAATTTGCCAACACCCCCGGCATGTTCACCTTCCGCGACAAGGTCACCAACGGCGACGCGGTCGTCAAATACTTCGACAAGACGTTCGGCATCCAGAAGACCCTTTCCAACATGGGCAACAACCTGGCCAATCAGATCAACGCCGCGAAAGCCGCCGCCGGCGCGGTGAAGGCCGCCATGAACGGCGAAGCGGACGCCCAGGGCAAGGCGGCCGGCGCCTTCGACGCCCTGAACGTCGCCCAGTACGGCGATCGCACCGAAATCAACGCCAGGGCCGACGCGGCTCTGGCTCCCTACAAGACCGGCGAATAAACCGGCCGCGGGCTTTCGGGAACCGCTTTTCACAGCGCCCGGGCGGAGGGATTTCCTCCGCCCGGGTTTTCCGTTCTCAAAAAAGCGTTGCGTTCTCTTCCCCTGCACGATATAATGATCCCGGAGGGGGAAAAGGCGTCTTTTCGTCTCTCCGCCCATCACGGTAGGCCGAAAAAGCCCGTCCGCCGGCGGACGGCAGGGAGGCAGTATGAAAAAACCGAAGGCATATATGGTCGCCACCGCCCATCTGGACACGGTCTGGAACTGGACCCTGGAGGAGACGGTCAAGGAGTATCTCCGGGCGACTCTGGACCGCAATTTCGCCCTGATCGAAAAGTATCCCCATTACCGTTTCAATTTCGAGGGGGCTTACCGCTACGACCTGATCCGGGAATACTATCCCGAGGATTTCGAGCGGGTGAAACGCTACGTCGCGGAGGGACGGTGGTGCGTGACCGGCTCCTCCTGGGAAAACGGCGACGTGGTCACTCCCGCGCCCGAGACCCTGATGCGGAACGTCCTTTACGGCAACCGCTTTTTTGAAGAGCATTTCGGGAAAAAGAGCAGCGATATTTTCCTGCCGGACTGCTTCGGCTTTCCCAAGACCCTGCCTTCGATCATGCGGCACATGGGCCTTTCCGCCTTTTCCTCCCAGAAGCTGACCTGGAACCTCGGGGAGGCGGGGTACCGCCTGCCCTTCGACGTGGGGATCTGGCAGGGGATCGACGGCAGCGAAGTGGTCGCCGTCCTGGATCCCGGCCCCTACGTGACGAGCCTTACGGAAAGACCGAGCAGGGACCGGGAGCTTTACGACCGGATCTCCCTTCTTCCCGCCGGGAAGACGATGCGCTATTACGGCACCGGCGACCAGGGCGGCGCGCCGGACGACGATTCGGCGCGGCTGGTCGAGGAAGCGGTCACCGATCCCGACGCCCTGACCGAGACGGTTTCGGCCTATGCGGGCCAGCTCGCCGACGAGCTGACCCCGGAGGAGCGCGCGCTTCTTCCCCGCACCGCGGACGAGCTTCTGATGATCACCCACGGCGTGGGAAGCTACACCTCGGTGGCTCCCGCGAAGAGATTCCACCGGAATAACGAGCTCAAAGCGATCTTCGCCGAGGAAAGCGCGGTCTTCGCCGCGTGGCTCGGCGCGCGGGAGTATCCGAAAAAGACCCTGACCAAAGCGTGGCGCGACTTCATCCGCCATGAATTCCACGACGATCTCACCGGCACCAGCGTCCTGCGCGCCTACCGGGAGACCTTTCACGACGATATCGTCGTGAACAACACCCTCGACGGCGAGATCGCTTTCTCGCTCGCCTCGATCGCCCGGAACGCCGACACCGAAAAAGGCAAAGGGCGGAAGCTGGTCGTTTTCAACCCCGCGGCCTACGCCCGCCGGAGCGTCGCCGAGGTCCTCCTCCCCGTCGGAGAGGATCGTCCCGAAGCCCTCGCGGTCTTCGCTCCCGACGGAAGCGAGGTCCCTTCCCAGATCGCCGGGCGGGACGAAAAGGGGATCCGGCTTCTCTTCCTCGCGGCGCTTCCCTCCCTGGGATACGCGGTCTATCGCGTCCTGCCCGCGGAAAAGCCCTTCCGGAAGGAAGGTCTTTCGGTCTCGGAAAACCGGCTGGAAAACGAGCGGCTTTCGGTCGGGATCAACGAAGAAGGCGATATTTCTTCGGTTTACGATAAAGAAAACGGGGTCGAGCTGCTCCGCGAGCCGATCCGGTTCGAGATCCTGTGGAACAGCTTCCGGGGCTACGGCTCCTGGGAGATCGGTTACGACGATCTGATCGCCGAGCCGCGCGCAATCCTTTCCGGTCCCTGCCGGACCGAAATCACGGAGGACGGTCCCTGCCGCGTCTCGCTCCGGATCGAGCGGACCAAGGGCGTCTCGCGCTTTGTCGAAACGCTCTCTCTGGACGCGGGAGGCGACCTTCTGACCGTTTCGTGCCGCGTGAACTGGCACGAGAGCCGTTCTCTTCTGAAGGCGGCCTTCCCGCTGGATCTGGACGGGGAGACGGTCCGGTACGACGCGGGTCTCGGAAACGTGGAGCGCGGCGACCGCACTCCGTTGAAACACGAGGTGCCGGTGGGCAAATGGGCGAATTTCCACGATCCTGCAAAGGATTACAGCGTGACTCTCCTCAACGACTGCAAGCACGGCATGGACAAATCCGGCAGCGTCCTGCGCCTTACCCTGATCCACACCCCGGCGAACATGTTCCGGACCGATACCCGCCAGGATCTGCAGGATTTCGGGGAAAACGTGTTCTCCTTCGCGCTTTCCGGCAGCCGGGGCGATTTCCGCGCCGCCGGAGCCGAACGGCTCGGAGCGCTTTTCCACACGCCGCCGGCCGTATGCGAAACCTCCTCCCACCGCGGGATCCTGCCCCCGGTCTGCTCCTTTTTCTCCGCCGACCGGGAAAACGTCGCGCTCCGCGCCGTCAAAGCGGCGGAGGATTCGGACGAGATCGTGGTGCGCGTCGTCGAATCGGCCGGGGAAGAGACCCGCGCTTCCTTCACCCTCGGTCCCGGCGTCGCCTCCGCCCGGGAAATCAACGGATACGAGGAGGCGCGCGGTCCCGCTCTGTGCGAAAACGGCAGAGTCGTATTCACGCTTTCCCCCTTCGAGCCGAAGAGCTTCGCCCTGCGGCTCCTTCCTCCGCCGCCGGGCGCGGAAAAGAGCGATTACGTCTCCCTTCCTCTTCCGGCGCAAACGCCGTTTACGACCCGGAACGAAAATCGGGGGAGCCTGGGCTTCGGCGAAGACCGGGTGAGCTTCCCCCGCGAGCTTCTGGAAAAGGAGTTCAAAACCGCGGGCGTTCCCTTCTCCCTTGCGGAAAAGGACGGAGCCTTCCTCGCCCTGATCCCCGCGGGCGAGGAGATCCCGCTCCCCGCCGGGACCGGCGCGGTCCATCTGCTCGCGGCGAGGCTCGACCGCGACGGCCGGTATTCCCTCCTTGCCGACGGGAAGCCCGTTCCCTTCGGCGTGCAGAGCTTCGCGGACGATATCGGCGGATGGGATCAGGCCGGCGCGGGACACGCGGGCTTCATCCGCGAGGACCGGGTGGCTCTTTCCGCCTCCCATACTCACGACGTCACGGGCGACCGGGTCTACGGCCGGTTTGCCTGGTATCTCTATTCGCTGACGCTTCCCGCAGGGACGAAAAAGATCGCGTTCCCCGCCGATCCCGCGATGATGATCGCGGCGGTCACCGCCGAAAAAGGCGATCAGACGACGCGGCTCGTGAGCGACGCGGTCCTTCACAAAAAGGAAAAAACGCCCCGCCGCCTCACCGCCGGCGGCAACCCCGGCGAAGGAGTCTATCTGCCCGGCGATCCGGCGATCCTGCGCTGGGGCGGCGAAGCCCTCGGCAAGGTCACGTGGGAAGGCTCCGACGGGTCGGTCCGCACCGGCCTTTCGATCGCCTTCGACATGCCCGACCGGGATCTTTCTTTCGCGGTTTCCCTGAAGCCTTACCGGAAAAAGCTTCCCCCTCCCCTCCGCGTGATCGCCGGGGCGGCGGCCGACGGATACGGAAAGGAGAACCTTTCCGACGGCAGACGGGATACCCTCTGGCGCGCCGCGGCGGACGGCAGGGCCGGGATCCTCTTCGATCTGGGCGTCAGAAGAAGCTTTTCGCACCTGGCGCTCTTCCACGCCGGCGCGTGCGGGGAGGATCAGACCCTCAACCCTCCGGATTATTCCGTGGAATATCTGAAGGACGGGGAATGGGTCCCCCTCTGCGGCGTCCGGGACAACATCCTGCCCGTCACCTCCCACGATTTCCCGGAGATCACGGCGCAGTTCCTCCGCCTTTCGATCCCGATCCCCACCCGGAACGGGAACGACGGGCGGGCGTCGCTCGCCGCCCTGGAGCTTTACGCCGACCGGGATGCCGGAGAGGAAACCGGGACCGACGGGATCACGGCTTATGATCTTCCGCACGCGCCGGAGGACGCGGTGCCCCTTTGCGAAGGGACCTGCCGGGAGGGAGACCGGCTCCTCTTCCCGGGCGCGTCCCTGGTCCGCGCCTGGGAGATCGACGGAGCGTCTTCTGCCGGAGTCGCATTCTTCAACGACCGGGACGAGATCCTTTTCCTTGACGAAGGGAAGGACGTCCGGCGGAAAAACGCCGTTGTGCGGCTGACGCCCGACCGGGCGGCGGCCGGGATCGAGATCCGGCGGCTTTCCGCAGACGGACCCGCGCGCCTCACGGTGTACGGCGTCTCCCTCTCCCTGACCCTCGTCAAGAAATACCGCGCGGCCGATACCGTCGGTTCCCGCAACTTCTTCGCCGAGAAGAGACCGGGCGGCGCGATGTTCCTGCCCGCCGGAGAAGGCGAGGGGCACGATCTCTACGGCTTCGACGCGGTCCTTCCCGCAGGATACGTCACCCTGTCGATGACGCTCCGCATCCCGGAGGAGGAGCTTTCCGCCCTTCCCGACGGGACGGTCCTCTTCACCTTCAATCCCATCTTCCCCGGCTGCGAAAAGCGGGGAAGGGACGTTACGGCGGGCGATTACCGCGCCGCCTTCGCCGACGCCCGCGGCTTCCGCGTCCTGTCCGACGTTTTCCAGAATCCCGGCACAGGGCATACCGAGGGACGGTTCATCAATTTCCGCCGGGCAAGCCTTGAGGTTTTGGATTTCACCTTCTTCACCGGCAAGCCCTGAGAGGTTCTTTCCCGAAAAAACTCCGCCCCGGCGGCCGCCGGGGCGGAGTTTCCTTTATGATTCTTCCGAAAGCGTTTCAGCCGATCCCGAACTCCACGCGGTAGCCGGTTTCGGCCGAGAAGGAGAGCCGGTAACGGCCGCGCGGCAAAAGAATGCGCCGGTTTTCGGTGCGGTAGCTCTTTTCATGGATCTCGAAGACCGGCTCGTCCTTTTCGTTGAGGATGGCGAAATCGACCGGTTTTTCCGCCTCGACAGTCAGATCCACGTAGTAGAAATCGGGGTATTTCACCTCGAAGTCCGCCCAGCGGCTGTCGATGACGGGATGATCGATATCGCCCGCCTTCTGCTCCGTCTGCAAGGAAACGCGATTCGCCGCCAGCGCGATCGACGCGGTGCCGCCCAGAAGGATCGCCGCCAGGAAGACCGCAAGGAGCGCGCCGTCGCCGCGGCGGTTCCGGCTCTTGTCCGGATCGCGCATGATGAACCAGCCGCGCAGAAGCACCGCGCTTTCCACCGCGAGGAGGAGGAAGACCAAGGCGACCGGGATCTGAAATCTGAGGATCATCCAGACGCCGTACAGAAGCGCCGCGACGCCGGCGACGATCCCCAGGGCCAGGCCGAGACGCGCCCAGCGGCCGTTCATCTCCCGGAGGGATTCCCGGTCGGTGAAGATCTCATAAGCCTCCTCCGGCAGAGAAGGATCATAGAGCTTGCGCAGATAATGCCATCCGTTGAAGGTGGAATTGACGTATTCCCATCCCTGTTCCCGGAAGGTCTCGATATAGCGCGCCATATCGTCGATCCGCCGGTAATCCATCTGGTAGCGGTAGCGGACGCCGGGATCCTTTTTGAATCTGCTCGCAAGCAAGCCGCCCTTGACCAGCTGCCATCCTTTTTCGGACGCTTTGTTGAGATCCTCGATCTCCTTTTCGTAATTCCATGCCGAGTACATCTTCATCGAAGTCTTGTACTGACCTGCCATGCTTCAAACCTCCTCCGCGTTTTCCAGCATTCTCCGGAGCCTTGCGATCTCGCCCCGGAGGATCTCCCGTCCGGCGTCGGTCAGCTGGTAGAGCCGGCGGCGTTCCTGTCCGGGTTCGCCCGACAGGATCTCACGGATCCATCCCTTTTTCATCATGTTGCCCGTGGCTCCGTACATGGTGCCCGATCCGATGGTGACGTCTCCTCCCGAAAGCTTCTCGGTCATCTGCATGATGCCGTAGCCGTGATTTGCGCCTTTCGCCAGGCAGAGCAGAATATAATAGTAGCTTTCCGACAGAGGTTCGCTTCGCTTCATTTATATCGCCTCCCGTTATGTCGTCTGACGAGTATATCATATCACGACATATGTCGTTTGTCAACATAGTTTTTCAGAAATCCGATAAAAATTTTCCCGGCGGTTTCCGCGCTTCTCCCGCGCGGCGGCGCGCCTTTGCCGCGCCCTGCGTTTCGCGGCCGGAGAGGAGGCGGGAATCCCGGCGGAAAGCGCCGCCGTCAGACGGCCGTTTTCCCGTTTTTCCCCCGCGAGGCGCGAAATTCATACTGGCAGTATGGAAAAATAAATCTTATTGATATGTCCGGTCTGTTTACTTTTCGGCTTTGACGGATTATAATGATCCACAGAAACACACGGGAGGCGGGACGCATGAAGATGACGCTGGCGGAAAACATCCGCAGATTCCGCAAGGAACGATCCCTGACACAGGAGCAGCTTTCCGAGGCGCTGGGGGTGACGGCGGGCGCGGTATACAAATGGGAAGCAAAGCTTTCGATCCCGGATCTGGATCTGATCCTGGAGATGGCGGACTTCTTTGACACCTCCGTGGACGCGCTGCTGGGCTACGAAATGAAGGACAACCGTCCGGAAGCGACGGTCAGGCGTCTGCAGGATTACCGCCGCAGAAAGGACTGGGACGGGCTTGCGGAGGCGGAAAAGGCACTCAAGAAGTATCCACACTCCTTTCTGATTGTCAATGAGAGTGCCGCGCTGTACCGCGCGTTCGGGTTTGACAGCGGAGACAAGGCCCTGTTTCAGCGCGCACTGGAGCTTCTGGAGCAATCCCGTCTGCTGCTGCCGCAAAACGAAGATCCGCAGATCAGTGAGCAGACGATCTACGGGAGAATCGCGCAAACGTATCTGGGGCTGGATGAAACGGACAAAGCCATAGAGCTTTGGAAAGCCCATAACGCCGACGGGCAGTACAGCCACGAGATCGGGAATACTCTGGCCCAAAGCGATCACATTGAGGAGGCGGTACCGTTTCTGTCGGAGGCCCTTGTGAAGATCGTCTCCAATCTGGTCACTACTGTCATCGGCTATTTCAACGTATACCTTAACCGCGGGGATCATGTTTCCGCCCAGGCGATTCTGCACTGGGGGATCAGTCTTCTGCAGGGGTTGCGGGAAGGAGACAAGCCGAACTACTTCGACAGAGTCAGCGCCGTGCTGCTCGCTTCGCTGGCCGGCTCGCAGCTTGCGTCGGGACAGGAGGAGGAAGCGCGCCGGTCCCTGCTCCGCGCCAAAGAGCTTGCCGCGTTTTTCGATGCAGCTCCCAGCTATGATGAAAGTGACATCCGCTTCATCACCCGCATCGAAGGCGCCAGCGCCCACGACGACATCGGCGCGACTGCGATGGACGGCGTCCGAAATGTGGTCAGCCAATTTCAAAATGAAGCGTTTACTGCGCTTTGGAACTCTCTCAGCGCACAGGAGGAGCATCATGAATAAGAAAGAAATCCAGACGCTACGGCGCCCCTTCGTCAAAGAATTGTTCCGGAACAACAAGTTCAATCTCGTGATGACCGTACTCGCGGCGTTTCTCGCAGCGGTGTCGGAGCTCGTGATCTCATGGACGATCAAGGGAATCTCCGATCTGATCTCCGGCGATACCACGATCCGTTTCGGCACGCTGCTGTTCATCGCGGGCATCGGCTTTGCGCTGATGCTGATCGCCTGGGCGCTCGACCGGACGTTCCTCTCCAGATTCCGTGCCAGAGCGATGCAGCAATACCGCAAATACGCCTTTGACCGGCTGATGGAAAAAGGCATTCAGGCCTTCTCCGGAGAGAACAGCGCGCGCTATCTCTCTGCGCTGTCCAACGACGCGAACACCATCGAGCAGGACTACATCCGTATGTTGCAGAACACGATCCAGGTCGGCATCACCTTTGTCGGCGCGCTGGGACTGATGTTGTGGTGCAGCCCTCTGCTGACGATGATCGCCATCGGCTTCTCGCTGTTGCCAATCATTGTATCCGTTGTGCTCGGCAATAAGGCGGCTGTGGCGGAAAAGGTCGTGTCCGACAAGAAGGAGCGCTACACCGGCATGCTCAAAGACGTGCTTTCTGGCTTCGCGGTGATCAAAAGCTTCAAAGCAGAAAAGAGCATTTCCGCTCTCCACGACGAGAGCAACAACAGCGTTGCGGATGCGGCAAACAGCCGGGAGAAGGTCAAACTTCACGTCTCCTATGCCTCCGGCCTCGCGGGTGGCGTATTGCAGTTCGGCGTGTTCTTCGTGGCAGCAGCCCTGGCACTATCCGGCAAAGGCGGTATCACCGCCGGTACGGCTATCGTCTTTGTACAGCTTCTGAACTATGTGCTTGCGCCGATTCAGGTCTTCCCAACGTATTACGCCGGGAAACAGTCTGCGCTCGGCTTGATCGACAAGCTGGCGCTGGCTTTACATCAGAACATCCCCGACGAGGGGGAGCAGATTACCACGCAGCTGACCGAGGGGATCTCCGTACAAAACCTCGGGTTTTCTTACGAGGAGGGAAAGCCCGTGCTGCGTGGTGTGGACATGGAGCTTTGCGCCGGCGGCTGCTACGCGCTGGTGGGCGGCTCGGGCAGCGGGAAATCCACGATCCTGAACCTGCTCATGGCCTCCTCCCGGGATTATCAGGGCGAGATCCGCTACGACGGGAAGGAGCTGAAAACCGTATCCCCGGGCTCGCTTTACGACCTTGTTTCCATCATCCAGCAGAACGTATTTGTGTTCAACAGTACCATTCGCGACAACATCACCATGTTCTCCCAGTTCCCGGAGGAGGAGATCGACCGTGCTGTGCGGCTGTCCGGGCTGAAAAAGCTCATCGACGAAAAGGGCGCGGACTATCACTGCGGTGAAAACGGCTCCGGACTCTCCGGCGGTGAGCGGCAACGGATTTCCATTGCCCGGGCGCTGCTGCGCAAGACGCCTGTACTCTTCGTGGATGAGGCTACGGCCTCCCTGGATGCCGAAACCTCCTTCGAGGTGCTGGACGCGATCCTGAAGCTGGACGGCTACACCCGCGTCATCGTCACTCACGATCTGGACGAAAACGTCCTGCGCCGCTGCACGGGCCTTTTCGCCCTGAAAAACGGCGCGGTCCTGGAAAAAGGCAGCTTCAGCGATCTGATGGAGAAAAAAGGTTACTTCTATTCGCTGTTCACCGTGTCCCAGAATTGAGACGCTTTCCAAATCTCTTCCGGTGAAAATCAAAACAGGGACCCCCGAGGGAGGCGCTTCGCAGGGAAGCGTCTCCCTCGTCTTCAAGTGCGGAGAGAGGGGCGCGCATTCCCCGAAGCCTTCCCCTTGAGGGGCGCGGGTCTCCGGTGGAGACCTTTGAGCGCAAGCTCAAAAGCGCCGACCGAGCCGGGTCTCCTCCAATGCCTTCCCCTCAGAGGGGCGCGGGTCTCCGGTGGAGACCTTTGAGCGCAAGCTCAAAAGCGCTGACCGAGCCGGCAGGCGAGACAGGTGGCCCGGTGTCAGCCGGGACGGATGAGGTGGAACCCCGCCGTCTGCACTGTCCCCCGGTGAACGCGGGAAACGAACTGACACCTCATCAGTCAGCCTCCCGGCTGACAGCTGTCTCGCTGCGGCTCGGTCACGACGCGGCTCTGACATGCCCCCGGCATGTCATTCACTCCCGCGTCGCCGCTTCTCGTCCCTCTATGGGAAGCCTTTACAGCGCTGACAGCTGTCTCGCTGCGCCCGTTCAAATCCTTTCCGATGAAAATCAAAAAAAGAAAGCCCCTGAAGGAGGCACTTCGTAAGGAAGCGCCTCCTTTGTCTTGTTAAAAATCCGATCCGTATCCGGTTTGGATGCGGCTTAAAATATCATTACTTAACGGGAAACCTATATCTTGTGTCTCGATAGATGCATAGGCACAGTATTTTTGCGCAAGGCTTGACAAAACGATAATTGTTTGTTATAATACCAGCAGAATCTGAAAGGAGGATGACCATGAGCACAGAAAGAAACTCTTTCAGCGTAAGGCTGGAAGAATTGCTCAAAGCCCGACGCATGACGCAAAAGGAGTTGGCAGAAAAGGCCGAGGTCACGGAAGCGGCCATATCCCACTATATCAAAGGGGATCGCACCCCCCGTTCCTCTGTTCTCGCCCGGATCGCAATGGCCCTCGGCACTACATCGGAATACTTGATGGAAGGTGTTCCCCAGAGCTACGTTGATGAAATCGGCTATGCCAAAAGGTTGATTGCCCGCAATGTGGATCAGATGACTACCGCCGAGAAAAGAGAGATTTTGAGCATTCTGCTCGGTGACCGGGAGGGCTGATACCGCATGAGATTGTCCGACGAACAGTATGAGTTCATCAAAGGGGAGGTCGTCGCCCTCTTTGAACGCTATGACGTCCGATGTATTCCCATAAGTGGCTTCGAGCTGGCATATAAGATGGGAATTTCCGTCATCCCTTACTCGGCTCTGACGGAAAAGCAACGGTCAGCCGCAATGAAGGTCAGCACAGATGGTTTCTACATGGAGGATCCATCGGGCAGCGACCTTATCTACTTCAATGACGACGAGGGCATTTCCTATGAGCGCACGAATATGACCATCCTTCACGAAATCGGCCACTGCGTGTTGGATCATCAAGGCGAGACCGATGAAGAAGAAGCCGAGGCAAACTTTTTCGCAAAATACGCGGCTGCCCCGCCGCCCTTGATTCATCGGATCAAGCCGGAATTGCCGGAGGAAATTGCCGATGTGTTCAACATCAGCTTTGAGGCTGCCTGTTACGCTATGGAGTATTACCAGAAGTGGCTGGCCTTTGGCGGCAAGGACTATACGGAATATGAAGTCAGGCTGCTTCGCCTGTTCGATGTGGCGTAAAATTGAAAGGGGGAATGCGTATGCTTGTGCATAAACAAGAAAAAGCGCCGCTGTGACTGTTACCAGCAATCACAACAGCGCCGTTTCTCCGAATATCTCTATTCGTGATAGGACAATATCAGTATAGTGATATTCGGAGAGAAAGTCAATATTTTTGTAAATTGGGTATTGACAAAATCCTTGCAACATGCTCCGGGTATCTCTATTCGTGATAGGACAACTCGATATGAGATACCTTGGAGCGCAGGACTCAGGGCAAAATCTTGCTAATGATGCGCGATTGCCCTGTTTTACGCGCAGATGGGAGGATTGTACCATGTACGACTCCAATCACTATACGAGGTATCTA
>JAFRWU010000086.1 GCA_017441705.1 Clostridia bacterium
CAGACGTGAAGCAGGGCGCGCCCGGTCTCGGCCGCGCCCTGCTTCACGTCTGTTTCACGTTCTTTTCAGCCGGTCAAAACCGCCTCAAAGCGCCTTCCCTGCGGAGTACGTCACGGGGCGGGTCCGTTTTGTTTCCGGGATATCCGGGCGGGAAGACGCGGGACGCCTCCGCGCCGGGTCAGGCGTTCCGGACGTCGATCTGACAGCTTCGCATGGTCCGGACCGCCGCCTCGTGAAGGGCGGGGGTGACGCCCGCCGACGCCGCGGCGTCCAGCGCGACCGGCGTCTCCGGGAAAAAGGCCTTGAGCAAAAGGGCGTTGGAAACCACGCAGATATCGGTGCAGAGCCCGAAGATCTCCAGCGTGAAATCCTCCCCCGCCGCGGCGCGGATCACCGCCTCCGGAAGACCGGTCGATCCGAAGGTCGGTTTTTCGAGGATCACGGCGTCCTTGCCGGCGAGGGCTTCCCGGATCCTTTCGTCCAGCTCCCAGCCCGGCGTTCCCCGGACGCAGTGAACGACCGGAAGCTTTTTCCCCTCGGCGGTGGAAAGATAGTCCTCCCCGTGGGTGTCCATCGTCACAAGGACCGGACCTTCGTGCCGCCGGATCTTTTCCGCGGCGCGGGGGACGATCGCTTCCGCCTCGGCCGTCCCCAGGGCTCCGGATACGAAATCGTTCTGCAGGTCCACCGCGATCAGGATCTTTTTCATTTCCATTCTCCCCTTTCGTCTTGTTCGCGGATCCTTTGAAGGATCGTCTCGTCTGCCGGGCAGAAGGCGTAGCGGCCGATCTCCGACGGCGCGATCCAGGCCATGGCCTCGTGCTCCAGAAGCTTCGGCTCTCCCCCGGCGATCTTCGCGTCGAAAAGCGTGAGATGCACCGTGAGATCGGGATAGGCGTGCGTCACCTCGCAAAAGACGCCGCCCACGGCGACTTCGGTATCCAGTTCCTCCCTGCATTCACGGATCAGCGCCTCTTCCTTCGTTTCGCCTTTTTCCACCTTGCCGCCGACGAACTCCCACAGATGGGCGCGCGCCTTGTTCCCCGGTCTCCGGAAGGCCAGGAACCTGCCCTCCTTCCGGATCAGAGCGGCCACCACCTCGGTCATGCGATCATCTCCCGTTCCTTCTTTGTTTCCCCAGTATACCACGCCGGGACCCGCCGTGCAAGCTCCCCCCGCCGTTCCCGCCCCGTTGACAAGGATGCGGCGAGATGCTATAATCGAAAAAGAAATACGGTCCTTTCCGTTATCCCCGGTCCGGCTCCGTGCGACCGCTGCCGATCCGTTGAAAGGAGAATCCCTATGATCTGTTCCCGCTGCCAGACCGAAAACCCGGCGGAGGCCGCTTTCTGCCGGAACTGCGGCGCGCCTCTCGCTCCGGCGCCCGCCTCCCCGATCCCCCCTGCCGGAGCAGAGAGCTTCGATCCGCCCGCGCCTGCCGCGGCGAAGAATCCCGGACGCTGGCCGATCGCGGCCGGCCTTCTCGTGCTTCTGGGCCTTCTGGGGTATCTTCTGGGCATCCTTCTCCGGATCCTCTTCCTGGGGAAGCTTTATCAGATACCCTTGAGCGCGGCGTTCACGATCTCGACGTCTCCCGTTTCCATCCTTTCCCTGATCCTGACGCTTTTGACGGCGATCGCGTCGGCGGCGCTTTTCCTGGCTCCCACCAAAAGGATCCCGGTCCTCTCTTCCCTCCCTCAGCTTCTGACGGCGTTGGCGTCTCCCGTCGTTTTTGTGCTGGAATTTCTGCGGCTGCGCCGTTTCACCCTGGATACGGCCGCCGATCTTGTCCTTTTCTTTCTGTTTTTCATCGCCGCCCTTCTCTACTTCATCCGGACTCTGATCCGGTCGACCAGCGCCGCGATGCCCGTGATCCATCTGGTCTCCGTGATCCTTTACGCCTTTGCCGCGCTGGCGAGCCTCACCGTGCCGCTTCTGACGGGAAATACCGGCATACTGATGCTGATCCCCGCCGTCATCCTGCGTCTCTGGCCGCTTCTTTCCCTTGCCGGGCACGTCATCGCGTCCTTCTCCCTCCGGCGGAAAGAGGGATGACATCCGAATAAGACCGGGGCTGTGAAGTCCGGGGCGAAACACCCCTTTTCTTCACAGCCCCTTTTCGTTCGGCAGTGATCGGGACCTTTGCGCAGTCCCCCAATTACATTTCCTCACGCCTCCCAGGAGACGCGCGCCCCGCCGTTTTCATAGACGACGGCTCGCTTCGTGATGGTGAAGCCGTCCTGAGCTTCGAAATACTTTTCCCGGTCCGGGAAGACAGGCGTTGCGTTATCGATCACTCTTTTTGCCTCTCTGCCTCCGTCGCAGAGAAGCATCCGAAGCAGAGTGAGCTGCACCTTGGCGCTGTCCGCGACGGCGCTGTCAAAATCGACGATCCGGTAATCCGCACCGTGTCCGGCGCCTTCTGCGCCGCAGCCGAAGGCGTGGATGGCAGGCATGACGCAGCTGATATCGCCCATATCCGTGCAGCCCGTGTCGAACGGCCTGTCGATCCGTACGTTCTCTGCGGGAACGATCTCTCCGGCCGCCCTGGCAAACAGCTCCAGAAGCGTCCGGTCGTTTGCCACGGGCAGATAGCCCGGCCGGTCGCAGAGCTCCACGTCCGCGCCCAGTGCCAGCGCAGCGCCTGCCAGAGCGCGGTTCACCTTCCGGTTTGCGTCGGCGATCGCCTCCACCGTGGCGCCGCGCACATAGCTTTCCAGCCGGACGGAGCCCGGGATCGCGTTGACGATGTCCCCGCCCTTGGTGATGATGGGATGAACGCGGATGTGATCGTCGTCCCGGAAGGTTTCCCTGAGCGCGTTCACCGCAGCCATACCGACTTCGGCCGCATATAAGGCGTTGATCCCCAGATGAGGCGATCCTCCGGCGTGGGCAGCCTTTCCGACGTACGTCACCGTCTTCGCGATACAGCCGTTCCCGCCGACGGGAGCTCCGAAGCTGTGTTTCCCGCCGCCGGTGTGGATCATAAACGCCGCGTCGCACCCGTCCAGAAGCCCGCGGCGGAGAAATTCCGGCTTGCCTCCGAAATAGCGGATAACGCCCTTCCTGCGCAGCTCTTCCCGCCAGCCGACCTCAACAAGCTCCTCGGCAGGGACGACCGCAAACCGTACGGACCCGCAGAGGCCTTCCAGAACCTCCGGTTCCCGGATGGCCGCCGCAACGCCCAGAAGGGCCGCGCCCTGGGCGCAGTGTCCGCAGGCGTGAACCGCGCCGGTCTCCGGATCGCAGTCGGGATGATCGCGGCAGATCACCGAATCCAGTTCGGAAAACACTAGGATGCGCGGTCCCGGTATCCCCGTATCCATCTCCGCCGTAAACCCCGGGATATCTCCCGCTCTGGTAAGCGAATACCCCAGGTCTTCATATGCTTTTTCCAGCCAGGCGGACGACTTCCATTCCTTGTAACCCGTCTCGGGATGCGCCCATAGATACTCCAGAGCTTCCCGCATCCGCTCCCGCTGCCGCTCTGCGGCGGCTGCGGCGATTCTTCCGTGCTCGCTCATGCTTTTTCCTCCTGTGCGGGATCCGGGACGGATCCCGGAAGGTCTCCCGCCCCGTCTTCCGTGCGGCAGACCGTGTACAGCGCTTCCGGAAACGGTTCCCGTATCTTTTTCTCCTCCGCCGGAACGGCGTTCCCGGTCCGGCGGCTCGCTTTATTCCTCGCCGGTCCCGGTTTGGAGATCACACGGCGGGCTGGGGAGGGGGAGGCGGCGTCTCGGCCTTTTCCTCTTCCTTTTTCGTCTTTCTCATGCCGATCCACGTGAGCAGCATGCTGACAAGATTCAGGATGCCCACGATGAACAGGACCCAGTAGGTGTAATTGGGAACGTTTTCGAGGATCGCCGAGATCCCTGCCAGGATCGGCACGGCTCCCGCAAAGGTCAGGACCGCGATCACCAGAACCGGGATCCACAGCGGATGATTCACCGCCTGCAGCCGCACCACGCTTTCCAGCATCAGAGCGCCGAGGACCAGAGCCAGGATCCCCATATAGAGGTCAAGAGACTCCGAAAGCTTGACGGCGTTGATCAGGCCGCAGATACCCAGCATCACCAGAATGATGCCGACCGAGAATTGATAATTGTTCAGGCGTTTGAAGCTTTCGCCCAGGAAGAACCGCACCGCCAGCACGATGCCCAGAACGATCAGGGCCGAGCAGAAGATGTAGCACAGGGTGACGGCCTTCATATCCGGGACGAAAACCAGAAGCGCGCCGAGAACGATGGCTACGATGGATACCAGAAGCTGGACCATCATACCGGTCGACTTTTTCTTTTCGGGGGTTGTTGTCATGACGGGATCATCCTTTCTCTTTTTTTGACCGCAGAACACGCGCGGGAAGTGATCAAGGTCATTATATCCGCAGGAGAATCGTTTGTCAATCTTCCCGCCGGAGAAAAAGCGTTTTTCCCCGGGCGCGGCGTTCCGGAACGGGAGCCGTGCGGAAAAGGGAAAATCCGCACTTGTATTTCGGACGCGGTTTTACTATAATGAAACTAAAGCGGAGGCCGGTTTTGCGGCCGCGTCCGCAAAAAGACGAAGCTTTTCCGTCTGCAAGGAGGTATCGCGATGGCACTTTGCGTTTCCTGCGGCAAAGAGCTGAAGGACGGCGCGCGTTTCTGCCCTTACTGCGGCGCGGGGCAGCCGCTTCCTTCGCCGGAGCCGCCGGCGCCCCGTGAGGCGCCGCCGGTCCCGTCTGCGCCTCTCCCCCAAAAGAAAAAAAGCAAAGCGCCTCTGATCGTCGGGATCGTCCTGGCGGCGGCGGTCCTGATCGCCGGCCTTGCGCTTCTGGTCTTTTTCGTGATCCTTCCCCGACTCTCGCCGGCCGGCGCCGGAACGGAGGACGGGAACGCCGCCGCATACGGCATATACGGCGCCGTCTCCGCGGAGGCCTTCGGAAACGAGACGCCTCCGGACGGAGAATGGATCGAGCTGCAAAAGGACGGAAAAGGGATCCTCTCCGTTGCCGGACGGGAATATCCCCTGACGTGGGAGCTGGACGGGGAAGAGTTTTCCGGGACGGCCGTCAATCTGGGATTGAAAACCGTTCTGACCGGCACCCTCAAAGACGGCGTCCTGAAAATCCGGTACGGCAATTACGCCTACGTGATGCGAAAGGACGTCCCGGCGCCTCCCGTTCCTTCCGACACCGGGAGCGAACCCGCCTCCGAAACGGACCCCTCCGAAACGGACCCCTCCGGAACGGACACCGGAGGAGCGGACACGGAAGGGACGGGCGAGCTTGATCTGGATCTGATCGCCCGATATGAGGGCGACTGGATCGGCGCCGTGCAGTTCTATCACTGCTCCGGCGCTTACGCAGAGCACGATTTCGTCCTGACCGACGCGATCCTGCGTCTGAGCTTCGCGCCCGACGGAAGCGTGATCCCCTATCTGAGGCTCAATCTCAAGGGTTTTGAAAGCCGCTCGGGCTTTGATTCGTCGGCGGAAGCGAACAACTTCCGGGACCTTTCGGCAAGACTGGATCCCGACGCCGGATCGCTGATCCTTTCCGGACACTTTTTCTCCGGGGCTCTATCCGATCCGACCTGCGCCGTATCCAATGAAAACGGGTCTTTGACGATTTCCATGACGGTGACCGCCGACGACGGTTCCTTCGATATCTACCTGGTCTTCCGCCGTCCGGGCGACGCGTGGAGCGACGGGGACGATCCCCGCCTGACCGACGACGGCGCGGCGTATTACAGCGAGTTGAGCCTTGCCGAGATCGCGAAGGAATTCGGCCTCAATCCCTCTCTGATCCCGGAAGCAAGCGACATCGCCGATTTCCAGAAGGAAGGCGCGCCCGTCGACTGATCCCGTCAGGCGCTCCCGCCGCGGGAAAGGAAGTCCCGTCACGTTCTGCGATCCTTTGCGGTCCGCGCTCCGGCGCGGACCGTTTTTCCTTTCGGTCCGCTTCTTTTTGTGGACTTTTCCCGGCATGCGTGATACAATAAAAGAAAACCGTCGTATGAAGGAGCCGCGTCCCTTATGAGCGAAGCCCTGCCCCGGAAACACGGCTACTTCTCCCGCGATCCTGCCTTTTACAAGGCGGTCTTCCGGATCCTGGCGATGGTAGCCCTGCAGAACGTCATCAATTACAGCGTCAATATGGCCGACAACGTCATGCTGGGCAGCTACAGTCAGGACGCTCTGTCGGGGTGCACCTGCGTAAACCAGTTCTTTTTCGTGATCCAGTCCTTCGCGTCCTCGCTCTGCTCGGGATACGCGGTATTGGGTTCCCAGTACTGGGGCAAGCGGGACCGCGACGCGATCTGCCGACTGGCGGGCGTCGCGATCAAAGCGTGTTTCCTTTTCGGAACGGCCGTGTTCCTGCTCGCGCTGTTCTTTCCCGCCGCCATCGTCTCCTTTTTCACTCACGACGAAGGGATCATCGCCGAAGGAGTCGCCTATCTTTCCATCGTCAGATACACCTATCTGCCCTTTTGCCTCTCCCTGATCTTCATGGAGATCCTCCGGAGCGTGGAAACTGTACACGTGGCCTTTATTCTCTCGATCTCCTCTCTCTTCATCAACGTGGGGCTGAACTGGTTCCTGATCTTCGGCCGCGGCGGCTTTCCCGCCATGGGCGCGAAGGGCGCGGCCGTCGCCACCCTGATCGCCCGGGGCGTGGAGTTCTGCGTCCTGGTCCTCTATCTTCTCTTCCGCGACAAAAAGCTCAGGCTTTTCGCCTCGGATTTTCTGAGATCCCACGCCGTTTACCGGAAGGATTACGTGCGCATCACCCTTCCCATCCTTCTGACCGGCGTCGCCTGGTCGATCGCGACCCCGATGCAGAGCGCCATTCTCGGCCGCGTGTCCTCCGACGCCATCGCCGCCAATTCCATCGCCACGACCTTCTATCAGTATCTGAAGGTGATTGCTCTGGCCATGAGCGCCGCTTCTTCCGTGGTCATCGGGAAGCTGGTGGGAAAAGGCGATTTCGAAGGAGCGAAGGCCGGCGCGCACTCTCTGGAGCTGATGGACCTCGGGATCGGGATCACGCTCGCGCTTTCTCTGTTCCTTCTCCGGAAGCCTCTGCTTTCGCTTTACACCCTGACGCCGGAGACCCTGAAGCTGGCCGACGATCTGATCAAGCTGATGTGTCTGGTGATGATCTTCATGTCCTACGAGGTGCCGGTGATGTACGGCTCCATGAAGGGCGCCGGCGACACGAAGTTTTCCTCCTTCATGAATATCTTCTTCGTCTGGGTCTTCTCTCTGCCCATGGCCTTCCTTTCGGCCTTCGTCTGGCATTGGGGGATCGTGGCCATCGTCGCCTGCATCCAGAGCGATCAGGCCATCAAATGCATCCCCGCTTTTCTCCGGTTCCACTGTTCCCGCGACAAATGGATCCATAAACTGACCCGCGACTGACTTTGCCGGGGAAAGCCCGGCGCCCATCGGGAGGTACGTATGAAGATCCGCATTCTTTCCGATCCCCGCGTCATCCTGTCCAACCCGGACGGCATCCACAACTATTTCGGCTGGCCCTCGGTCGCCCGCCTGCAGGACGGCACTCTTGCCGCCGTGGCAAGCGGCTTCCGCCTCATGCACGTGTGCCCCTTCGGCAAGGCGGTCATGATCCGCAGCGCCGACGAGGGGAAAACCTGGAGCGCGCCCGAGATCCTGATCGACACGCCTCTGGACGACCGGGACAGCGGCGTCACGCCCTTCGGCGAAAAGGACGTGATCGTCACGAGCTTCAACAACACCGTGGAATTCCAGCGCGGCGCGAATCCCGGCGATCCCTATATCCAGGCCTATCTCGACCGGGTCGCGTCCCTTCCGGACGGCGAAAAGCTTCTGGGCTCCACCTTCGTCCTGAGCCACGACGGCGGGAAGACCTTCGGGAAGGTGATGCTTTCACCGGTGACCTCGCCCCACGGGCCGATAGCCATGCCCGACGGCACGCTTTTATATGTCGGCCGGTTCTTCGACGGGCATTACGACGGCGAAAAAGGCCGGCACATCGGAGCGGTGCGCGTCACACCCGACGGAGAATGCACCGTGATCGGCACCATCGAGGACGTTTCCCCCGCGCTTCTTTCCTGCGAGCCGCACGCCGTGCTGCTTCCGGACGGAAAGATCGTGGTGCATATCCGCATCGAGCGCGAAGGGTATTTCACCCTGTATCAGAGCGTTTCCCATGACGGCGGCGTGACCTTTACCCGGCCCGTTCCGCTGCTTCCCAAGCGGGGCGGCGCGCCCGCGCACCTGCTTTATCATTCCTCCGGCGTTCTGCTTTCGGTCTACGGTTACCGGGAGATCCCCTACGGGATCCGCTGCATGGCCAGCACGGACGGCGGCGAGACCTGGGATACCGGCAACGAGGTAGCGGTGGGATATCCTTCGGGAGATCTGGGATACCCCGCGTCGGTGGAGCTTTCCGACGGCAGTCTCTATACGGTCTACTACGCCCGGGCGGAGGAATCCGGCCCCGCGATGATCTGGGGCGTCAACTGGACCTTCTCGCTTTGATCCAAAGCGCGCAGAAAAAGCCGCTTTCCGGCGGCTCCCTTTTCCATAAAACACAAAAAACAGCATCGAAAGGACGGACTATCATGGCAAAGAATCGTTACGTCGGCGAATACCCGGCCATCGGCATTCGCCCCATCATCGACGGGAGGCGCGGCCCCATGCGCCTGCGCGAAAGCCTGGAGGGGCAGACCATGGCCATGGCCGAGGCGGCCAAAAAGCTCTTTGAGGAGAATCTGACCTACTCCAACGGCGAACCGGTCCGGGTCGTCATGGCGGACACCTCCATCGGCAGAGTGCCCGAATCGGCCGCCTGCGCCGAAAAGTTCAAAAAAGAGGGCGTGGCCATCACCCTGTCGGTGACGCCCTGCTGGTGCTACGGCTCCGAGACCATGGACATGGATCCCATGACCATCAAGGCGGTCTGGGGATTCAACGGGACCGAGCGCCCCGGCGCGGTCTACCTCGCCTCGGTGCTTGCCACCTATTCCCAGAAGGGCCTTCCGGCCTTCGGCATCTACGGGCACGAGGTGCAGGACGTGGATCAGGTCACGGAGATCCCCGAGGACGTGAAGGAAAAGCTCCTCCGCTTCGGCCGCGCGGCCGTCGCCGCCGCCACCATGCGCGGCAAGAGCTACCTGCAGATCGGATCGGTCACCATGGGCATCGGCGGCTCGATCATCGACCAGGCCTTCCTGGAAGAGTATCTCGGTCTGCGGGTGGAATCCATCGATGAGGTGGAGATCCTGCGCCGCATGGAAGAGGGCATCTACAACAAGGAACAGTATGAAAAGGCTCTGGCCTGGACCAAAGCCCATTGCCGCGAAGGCCGGGACGACAACCCCGCTTTCGTGAAATTCTCCGACGAAAAGAAGAAGGAGCAGTGGGAATTCACGGTCAAGATGTACTGCATCATCAAGGACCTCCTGCAGGGCAACCCCGATCTGCCCAAGGGCTTCGAGGAGGAGCTCGTCGGCCACAACGCCATCGCCGCCGGTTTCCAGGGACAGAGGCAGTGGACCGACCACTGGCCGAACTGCGATTATCCCGAGGCGCTCCTGAATTCCACCTTCGACTACACCGGCGCCCGCGAGCCCTTCACCTTTGCCACCGAAAACGACGTGCTGAACGGGATCGGGATGCTCTTCATGAGCCTTCTCACCAACCGCGCCCAGATCTTCGCCGACGTGCGGACCTTCTGGTCGCCCGAAGCGGCGAAGCGCGTCACCGGATATGATTTCACCGGCCGCGCGAAGGAAAACGGCGGCATCATCCACCTTCTGAATTCCGGGGCGGCATGTCTCGACGCCTCGGGCGAGTGCCGCGACGCCGACGGCAACCCGGTCATGAAGAAATGGTGGGAGGTCACCGACGAGGATATTGAAAAGATGACCCGCGCCACCGTCTGGTGCGAAGCCGGATTCGACAACTTCCGCGGCGGCGGATTCTCCAGCCATTTCGTCACGCGCGCCGAAATGCCCGCCACCATGATCCGTCTGAATCTGGTCAAGGGCCTCGGCCCGGTGCTGCAGATCGCCGAGGGCTGGACGGTCAATCTTCCCGACGAGGTCACCGACGTCCTGATGGAGCGCACCAACCCCACCTGGCCGTGCACCTGGTTCACGCCGCGCACCGACGGACGCGAGGGAAGCCCCTTCAAATCCGCCTATGACGTGATGAACAACTGGGGCGCGAATCACGGCGCCATCTCCTACGGCCACGTGGGCGCCGACCTGATCACCCTCTGCTCCATGCTCCGGATCCCGGTGTGCATGCACAACGTCCCGGAGGAAAAGATCTTCCGTCCGTC
>JAFRWU010000087.1 GCA_017441705.1 Clostridia bacterium
ATATATGCATTATTGAATAAGAATCCTTTATTTTGGAAGCTCCTGATACTGACAACTGCAAGAATAGCCGCAATTATAAATACCAATGAAGCTGTGATCCATTCTGCTGTGGTCATAATGGTTTACCTCCACAAATTCCGATTTTCCAATCTCATTTCAGTTGGTTCATATAGTCCGCATCTTTCGGCTCGTACGGCACTGAAATGAAGTCCTTCTTTTGGTGGTACAAGCAGCATACCGTCTCCACGTGCTCAGTACCAGGAAACATATCGTAGGGTTCAGCTCTTTTGAGAGTATATCCATTATCCCGTAAAGCAGCGAGATCTCTCGCAAGAGTTGCCGGATCGCAGGACACATATACGAGCTTCTCAGGCTTAGCATCGATCAGCGCTTTTAGAAGCGCTTTTCCGCATCCTTTGCGCGGCGGATCCAGAAAAACGGTTTTTGCTTCTTTCAGACGTTGGTCCAAAGGAAGGAGCGTCTCGCATCTTCCGGTCAAAAAAGTGATATTGCATATCCCGTTATTCCGGGCGGCAATTCTGGCGTCTTCCACTGCCTCGGGAACGATTTCCACTCCGATGACGTTTCCCGCATGGGCAGCTGCCGTCATACCGATGGCGCCGACGCCGGAATAAGCGTCCACAGCCAGATCGCTTTTTTCAAGTCCGGAAAGCTCGACTGCGCGATGATAGATCTTTTCCGCGATTTCCCGGTTGATCTGGAAAAAAGCCTGCGGAGAAAGACGGAAGGATAAACCGCATATCTTATCCTCAAGATGGGTATCGCCGCCGATATGCGTCAGTTCGCCGTCCAGCGCATGGACCGCCTTATTCCGCAGCGTGACCTTCCAGAGCGATACGATCCTGTTTTCGCTCAGAAAAACATCCGGCAGCGAAAATGCTTCCGAGGTACGGAGGACCAGCATGCTCTCTCCTCTGTGATTCGTCCGGACGACCATACCCCGGAGGCCGGATATGCTCCGGAAAACGGACGATGCGATCAGTCGGTTCATCTCCGGCGGAAGAAGCCGGCAGGAAGAAACAGGCACGAAGCCGCCTTCCCTGCCCACATAACCGAATCCTTTTCCTTTCTCATAAAGGAATTCCGCTTTGTTCCGGTACCCCTCGCGCATTCCGCCTACGGTATCCGTGAGTTCGCAGCTGCCGTCCGGAAAACCGCCGATGCGAGAAAGTGTTTCCCGAACGCGCTCCTTTTTCAGGGATAACTCCCGCTCCCGCGTCATATGCAGGAGCGAGCAGCCGCCGCAGACGCCGTAATATGGGCAGTCCGGCGAGATTCTTTCCGGGGACGCTTCCCGCAGTGCGATCAGTTTCCCGCGGGAATACTTTTTTCCCTCCGCGGTGATCAGGACGTCGCCGGATTCACCCCGCATCATGCCGGGGACGAAAACGACCTTTCCTCCGACGCGCAGTACGCCATCCCCCTCGACCGTTTCGTTGACCGCCTCGGCGTTCCGGATCAGATCCAATTCTTCTCTCCCCTTTTTGCCTTTTCTGCTATGCCTATCATATCCTATTCTGCGTAATTTTGCAACCTTGAATAAATCGCGCAGTCATCGGTCATACTCTTTTCATATGATGATTCCGGGAGGAAAAAAAGCATGAAAAGAAGTCTGGTTTTCCTGATTTCCCTTCTTGCGCTCGCAGCTCTTCTCTCAACGTCCGGGCTCGCCGCGCTCTCGCAGGGATCCACCGGGAAGGAAGTATCCCAGGCTCAGGAAAGACTGAAAAGCTGGGGATACTACGACGGCAAAGTCGACGGGATCTTCGGATCCAAAACCTACCAGGCGGTGGTCCGCTTTCAAAGGAAGAACGGCCTTGAAGCAGACGGCGTCATCGGGCCGAAAACCGCCGCTGCCCTGGGGATACGCCTTTCCTCCGGCGGGTCCTCGTCTTCCCGCGGTAAGGCCTCTTACTCTGCTACCATCGATCTTCTTGCCCGCATCATAGCGGCGGAGGGCAGAGGCGAACCGTATAAAGGTCAGGTGGCGATCGGCGCAGTGATCATGAATCGCGTTTCGCATCCCTCCTTCCCCAACACGGTATCCGGCGTGATCTATCAGAGAGGCGCTTTCTCGGCTATCGACGACGGACAGTTCGCCTCTACGCCGGTCCCCGATTCCTGCCGGCGCGCCGCCGTGGAAGCTTACGGCGGCGCCGATCCCACCAACGGATGCGTCTATTATTATAATCCCGCGAAGACCACCAATCGCTGGATGCTTTCTCTTCCGGTGTATCTTGTGATCGGAGATCACCGGTTCTGCAAGCCGCAATGACCTCTTTCCGCACAGACCTTGCCGAGGAAGCGGCAAGACGGATCGAAACGGGTTCGCTCCCGGGGCTTCAGACCGATGAAGAATTCAGAGACGGATTCGGTTTTTACAGAGTCACAGTATCCGACGAGGTAACCGCGCGGAAGCTTGATAAACCCGTCGGACGATATCTGACCTTTTCCCTGAAAAAAGGCTACCGGAACGAAGAGGGCGGTTTTCAGAAGGCGTGCCGTCTTCTGGCCGACGGCTTTGCGGAGTTCCTTCCACGGGAAGGAAGCGCGCTTGTGGCGGGACTCGGCAACCGGTTCATCACCTCCGACGCCGTGGGACCGGAGGTGCTCCGTCACGTAATGGCTACCCGCCATCTTTCCGATACTCTTCCGGAATTCTTCCCCTCGATCCGGCGGGTCGCGACGGCGGCGCCCGGCGTTCTCGGTTCCACGGGAATAGAATCCGCGTCGTTCATCAGCGGAATCGTGAAGGAGATCCGTCCCGATATCCTGATCGCCGTCGACGCGCTGGCGGCATCCTCCGCCTCAAGGCTCCTCTCCACCGTTCAGATCACCGATACCGGTCTGGTGCCGGGCGGCGGCGTCGGGAACGCGCGCGCAGGACTCACGCGGGAAAAGCTCGGGATCCCCGTGATCGCGCTCGGCGTCCCGACCGTGATCTACGCTTCTTCTTTCCTGCGCGACGCTCCGTCGGAAAACGAAGACCTTCTGTCCGGGTATCCCTACGGCGAACTGGTAGTGACGCCGCGGGAAATCGACGAGGCCTTATCGGAGCTATCAAAGCTCGTCGGTTACGCTCTCGATCTGGCGCTCCATCCGGGCATGACGCTTTCCGACGTCACGTCGTTTCTTTCCTGAATAGCAACGGCCTTCTTTTCATATGATAAACCGAAAAGGAGGTTGTACATATGAAAATCCGGCGGATTTCCCGTCCGCTTTCTTTTCTTTTGAACGGTACGGTCTTTTCGGTTTTTGCGTTCGCCGCGGTGCTTTCCTGTCAAAGGCTTCCCTATCTGCTGGAAGGAACGCCGGCCGGTCTTTTCGCTTTCCTGACGGGTTTCGTTCCGGTCGCCGCCCCTTCCGCAGATTCCGATCCTTCGGTATACGAAATCCCCGACGAAGAAGAATTCTTCGTCCTTCTTCCGGACGAAGGCGCGATCCCCGGGATTACGATCCGCGAACAGGATATCGAAAAGACTCCCGTGAATGAAAGTGAACCGCCTCTTCCCGACAACGCCGAACCGGTCAAAGCCTTGACCATCTCTTCCTCGCTGAAGCCGAAAAACAATCCGGGGCTTTCCTTTGACGAAGATAAGCTGTGGAGCAGGACGCACGCTTTCGACCGCGGCAAGGACGCCGTTTTGATCGTTCACACACACGGAAGCGAGAGCTACAGTCTTTCCTCACGCGCCTTCGTTGCGGAAAACCGCGACGCGAGGTCGCTTGATCCGCAAAAAAACGTCGTTGCGGTCGGCGACGTTCTTGAAAAGGAATTGACCGAACGCGGTTTCCGCGTCATACACAATCGAACTCTCTGTGATGAGCCCGGTTTCAGGACCGCCTACAAGACCGCGCTCGGCGTCATAGAACAGGAGATGAAAAAGGATCCTTCCATCGCCATGGTCCTGGATCTTCACCGGGACAGTCTGGAAGCTTCCGACGGGACGAGGTACAAGCTGATTTCTGGAGATGGCAAGTCCAGTCAGATCATGTTTGTGGTGGGCAGCGACGCACTTCTTTCCCATCCGGACTGGGAATCGAACCTATCCTTTGCGCTGCATCTGGAGAAAAAAGCCATGGAGCTCTATGAAGACCTCGCGCGGCCTGTCACGATCTCGAAAAACCGGTATAACGAGCATGTTACGCCGCTCTCTCTGATCGTGGAATGCGGGACAGAGGCGAATACGCTCGCGGAAGCCAAGGCGGCGGCCGTGAGATTAGCACGCGTCTTGGACGAAACGCTCTCCCCGTAAGACACAAGATATGGGCCGGAAAGCGGCAGTACAGACTACATTCTGTGCCGCCGCTTGTTATTTTGCACGATTTCAGGCCGCGATTTTAGTCACATTGCCATCTTGAAAAAGAGAATCCGGAAGAATAGAATAATACTGTATTCATTTTGTTTCGACGGGCAGCCGATCCGTCGTTTGTCCGTCGGAGCCAACATTTACGGAGGATGATAGAGATGGAAAAGTTCTTTGGGATCAAAGAACGCGGCTCAACGCTGCGCGCTGAGATCATCGGCGGCCTGACCACATTCTTCGCCATGGCCTACATCGTATTCGTCAACCCAACACAGGTTGCGGCGGGCGGCGCGGACGGATGGCTTGCGGCGAAAATGACAGAGGCCGGCGCAGATCCTGCCGTTCTCGGTACGATCTGGAACTCGGTCTACATTGCCTCGATCCTCGTCGCCATCGTCGGCACGCTGATCATGGCCCTGTACGCCAAGATGCCCTTCGCACAGGCCTGCGGCATGGGCCTGAACGCCTTCTTCTGCACCATGTTCGTTTCCGGCGCCTTCTTCTCAAAGGTTGACGTGATCAAAGGCTATCAGGCCGGTCTCGTCATCGTTCTTCTCGAAGGTATCGTCTTCCTGGTGCTGTCGGTCACGGGACTGCGCAAATACATTGCGACCAGCATGCCCGACTGCCTGAAAAAAGCGATCCCCGCCGGCATCGGTCTGTTCATCGCCTTCATCGGCATGCAGAACGTCGGCATCATTCAGGCCAATCCCTATACCCTTGTTCAGTTCGTCGACATCCACGGAGCCCTCTTCACCGAAAACGGCGGCGGCTGGGCTGCCATCGCTCCGGCGATCATCGCCCTTCTCGGTCTTCTGATCATCGCCGTCCTCGGCAAACTCAAGGTCAAGGGCAACGTGATCCTCGGCATCCTGATCACTACGGTCCTCTACTATCTGCTCACCTGGACCGTTCCGACCTTCGATCTCGGCGCCATCGGCCAGTCCTTCAAGGATTTCGGAACGATCGGCATCACCGGCATCTTCCAGGCGGATTCCTGGAAGAACGCCTTCACCGGCGCCAACATCGGCGGCATCTTCAACGCGATCATCCTGATCATCTCCTTCTGCCTGGTCGATATGTTCGATACGCTCGGCACCCTTTACGGCACGGCTTCCCAGGCCGATCTGCTGGATGAGAACGGTGACCCCATCAACATCGGTCAGTGCATGATGGCCGACTCTGTCGCCACCTGCGCGGGCGCCGTGTTCGGCACCTCCACCTGCACCACCTTCGTGGAATCGGCTTCCGGCGTCGGCGCCGGCGCACGCACCGGTCTCGCATCGGTCGTCACCGCCGCCTGCTTTGCCGTCTGCCTGTTCCTCTCCCCGCTCGCCAGCATCATCCCCGCCGCGGCTACCGCGCCGGCACTGATCTACGTGGGCGTTCTGATGCTCCACGGGTTCGGCAAGATCGATATGACCGATCTCCGCTCCTCGGTCCCGGCCTTCCTGACCCTCACCGCGATGCCTCTGACCTACTCGATCTCCAACGGTATCGGTATCGGCGCGATCTCCTACATTTTCATCACGCTGGTCACCGGCAAATATACCAAGAAGGATATCGTCGCCACGGTCATCGCCCTGCTGTTCATCTTCCGCTTCGTGGCTGTCACGATGTAAACCGGATGGATCTGAA
>JAFRWU010000088.1 GCA_017441705.1 Clostridia bacterium
AAAAAAACGCAAGGAGGCCATCATGGAAAAATTCAAGGATATCGTATACAGCCGACCGGATTTCGCGGCGCTCGGAAAAGCGATCGCAGGACTCACCGAAGAAGTGAAAAATGCGGCTTCCGCAGAAGAGCTCTATGAGAAGATCAAGGCTTTGGGAGAGATCACCGGTGAAGCGGAGACCATGTCCACCGTGGCGTATATCAGAAACACCGTCGATTCCAACGACGAATTCTACGAGGCAGAGATCAAGTATATCAATTCCGAAGAACCGAAGCTGATCCCCGTGTCGCTTGCCTACAAGAAAGCCGTTCTGGCGTCTCCCTGGCGTGCCGGCGTGGAAAAGAAGATCGGCAATCAGTATTTCCGCGATCTGGAAAACGACGTGCGGCTGCAGGACGAAAGACTTGTGGAGGATCTCGTGCGGCAGAGCGATCTGCGCGACGAGTATTCCAAACTGATCGCGGGCTGCAAGACCGTTTATCGGGGTGTGGAGTGCAATTTCTACGGCCTTTTGAAATTTATGGAGGATCCTGACCGAGAGGTGCGCCGCGGCGCCTTCCGGGAATGGGCCCGACTTTACGAAGAGGCGGCGCCGGAGCTTGACAGGATCTATACGGAGCTGGTAAATCTTCGCGTCGGCATGGCGAAGAAGATGGGGTATGAAAGCTATATCGACTATCGCTATCTGGAGCGCGGACGGTATGACTACACGAAGGAGGACGTGGCGGCCTTCCGCGAACAGGTGAAGGACGTCGTGGTACCGGTGTGCGAAAAGCTCGTCGAGGAGCAGAGGAGGAGCATCGGCGTCGACAGGATCCGCTTCTACGACGAACAGTATCTTTTCCCGGACGGCAATGCGGAACCGCGGGGCGACGTGGAAAAGCTTGTGGCTGCGGCGCAGGAAATGTACCGCGAGCTGAGCCCGGAGACCGGCGAGTTTTTCGACTTTATGGTCAAGCATGAGCTTTACGATCTGCTTTCGACGCCGGGCAAAAGACAGGGCGGGTACTGCACCGCGCTCGCCAGCTACAAGGCGCCCTTCATCTTCTCCAATTTCAACGGCACCACCGCCGACGCGGAGGTCCTGACGCACGAAGCCGGACACGCCTTCGAGATGTACACGGCGTCGAGGGTGCAGGAGCTTATGGAATACGTCGGATCGGTGTCCGAGATCAACGAGATCCATTCCATGTCCATGGAATTCTTCACCTATCCCTGGATGGACAAGTTCTTTGCGGAAGACACGCCGAAGTATCTCTATTCTCATCTGCGCGGGACCCTGATGACGATCCCGTATCTGGTCGCCGTGGACGAATTCCAGCATCTTGTCTTCGAAAAACCGGATATGACCGCCGAAGAACGTTACGAAGCCTGGCGCGTCACCGAAAAGAAATATCTGCCCTGGCGCGATTACGACGGAAACGCCTTCCTGGAGAAGGGCGGGTTCTGGATGCAGAAGCTCCATATCTTCCTCTATCCCTTCTACTATATCGAGTACGCCATGTCGGAGATCTGCGCCCTGCAGTATTACGGCAGGATGCAGAAGGACCGCAAAGCGGCGTGGGAGGATTATCTCCGCCTCTGCCGCGCCGGCGGCAGCAAGGGGTATTTCGAGCTTCTGAAGATCGGCAATCTGAAATCCCCCTTTGCGCCGGGCACCGTGGAGGAGGCCATCGCTCCGGCGGTGGAAACGCTCAAAAAAGGACTTGTTTCCTGAAACCTGAAGATCCCGGCAAAAAGGAGGGTTCGCCGTGTCAAAGATCCAGTGCCCGGCGCGGGACGTTCTGATAGAAGAAGAGCAGTGCCGCAGAGAACAGCTTTCGGGAGCGGAAGTCTGCCTTGCCTGCGCGAAATACTACCGGAAGCTTCCGACCTTCCTGCTTGCCCAAAGGCTGCTGGAAGAGGAAGGCATGACCGGCGAACTGGAATACCACGTCGACGGGGACTTTTTTTCCTGGAAGTTTCACGACGCGCTCTCCCTGACCGTGACCACGGGAGAACACGGTTACGGCTATATCGAAGTGAACGAATCCTTTCCCATGAAGCCCTACGCGGAGGAGATGTTCGGCGTGCTTTCCGCCATCGGCCGCGGCGAGACGGTCTTTGTCACGAAGATCGGGCTTGCCGGCCGGTATATCGAAAGCGTCTATCCGCTGGAGACGTACCGGACGAAAAGAAAAAAGATCCGTTTCGGGATCGGTACGCGCGCCTATACGGCGAAGGGCGAGATCGAATGACGCGCCGGGGCACCGGAGCAGGAGGAGAGAAGAGAGTATGAAAATCGAGACGCGCGTGATCCGGAGCGGATGGGACGGCAAGCGCTGCATCGTCCATGCGCGATGCTGCCGGTCTCCCTACGGGATGATCGCCACGGCGCAGTATCTTGACGTGGCGGGCAGCGATCTCTTTTCCGGCATCCTGTCGTCACAGAGCAAAGACGGCGGCGTCACCTGGACCGGGTTTCGTCCCGAGGAAGGGCTCGCGCCGGTCCTGGAGAACGGATTCGTCACCGTAGGCTGCGACGCCACGCCGATGTATCACCGGGCGTCGGGGAAGGTGATCCTTCTCGGGCATACGGCGCGCTACACGAAGGGCGGCATGACGCCTGCGGGCGGTGTGCGGCATACCTTCTGGAGCGTATGGGATCCGGAGAGCGGCTCCTTTTCGCGGATGCGTTTTCTTAAAATGCCCGAGGGATACGAATGCGGCGGCAACGGCTGCGGTCAAAGCGTGGAAGAAGAAAACGGGGATCTCCTGATCCCGGTATACTGGGAAAAGCCGGGCGATCCGTGCAGCCGCACGGCGGTGCTCCGCTGTGCCTTTACGGGCGGTGAGCTCCGTCTGCTCGAAATCGGCGACCCGCTTTCCCTCGCCGTGCCGAGAGGGCTCGGGGAAGGCTCCCTGATCCGGCACGGGGGGCTCTATCATCTGACCATGCGGAACGACGAATGCGCGCTCACGGCGGTAAGCGAGGACGGACTCCGTTTCCGGGAAATGCATTTCTGGCGCTGGGACGACGGAAGCCTTCTTCAAAGCTACAATACCCAGCAGCACTGGATGGAGGTCCGGGGCGATCTCTACCTCGTCTACACCAGAAGGGCGGAGACCAACGATCACGTATTCCGGCACCGCGCTCCGCTTTTTGCCGCGCGGGTCGAGGAGGGAAGGCTGATCCGGGAAAGCGAGATCGTCCTGACGCCGGAACGCGGCGCAAGGCTCGGGAATTTCGGAGCGGCGCCGTACGGAGACGGACGCGCCATGGTGATGGCGGCCGAGTGGATGCAGCCCGCGGGCTGTGAAGCCTACGGAAGCGACAACAGCGTGTATCTCACCGTCGTCGGTTAAGGAAAGCCGGATGAAGAAGGAATGAATGAGAATCCGCCCGCAAAACGGGCGGATTCTCATATGTAGATATTGCCTTCTTCTCAAAAAAAACACGCAAAAAGTCGTTTGCCCCGGCATACCACGGTCTTTCCCGGATCGAAGACCAGTTCCGGGAGATGAAAGGAACTCTGGAAACACGGCCGATCTATGTGAATACACCGGAGCACATCCAGGCGCATCTGATGATCTGCTTCATAGCCCTGACCATGATGCGGATCCTTCAGTACAAGCTGCAGGCAATTGTTCCGAAAGGAACGAAAGAGGATCCGGACTGGACCTACGGTCTTCACGGGTGCCGTCTTGCCGAAGCGTTGAAAGCGTGGTCGGTGGACGAACTGCCCGGAGATCTGTTCCGGATGCAGAACGTTGACTTCGAAGACCTGTTGCTTATTCTGAAATCCCTCGGTGTGGACGTTCCCTGCAAGATCTTCTCGCGCGGCGATCTCCGTGCTCTCAAATCCTCCGTGAAGGTCTTCTGATCTGTAGGTGCAAAAAATTATGCCCTTTCCCTGCGCTTTCCCGCTCTGCACAAGGCTTTCCGCTTTCCCTTACTGGCAAACTCGGGTTATACCACAAAAACGAGTTGCTCCCAAGCACTTCCGTGCGTGGGAGCCTCGGCTTTTTCGGGACTTTTTTCACAGCCCGTCTTTTTCGGAACAGGGCATTTTTCATGCCCGTCTCATTGCTGCTTTTTCTTCTTCTGCGAGACGACCACCAGAATGATGATGGCCGCTATCAGGGCGATCCCGAGGAGTAAGGCGAGAACGACACCGACGATACTGAGTATCGCGACCCAGCTCATACGCATAAGAGGTACGCGGGACGGCGCGCCGCAAAAGAGCGGTCCGCCCGCTTTTCACATCCTTTCCGTCCTGTATTTCTTTTCCCATTATATCACCCCGGAATGACTTCACGCAATGGGGAAACGGCACGAAAAAACCATATCTGAGGCGGCTTTGGGGAATGTATTGACAAACTTTCTGCCGAGGAATAGAATAGGACGTGAGATGAAGAAGGAGAGGAATACGCCCCTTCCCGGATCCTTCAAGAAAGAGCCCACTGAAATCCTCAGCGGGCTCGGCATGTATAAAGGCGAGGATGCAGGCGGGGTCTGAGGATCGGTGAGAGCAAGATAGGACCGGGGAACGGAACGAAAAGGAGAACGGGATGAATCAGAAACTGAAAAACGCCATGCGCTACGCCCAGCTGACCATCTGCGAGGGCGACATCGGAAAATTCGATCCGGACAGGTGGCTTTCCTGGCTGGACGAATGTTTCTGCGACGGGCTCGTCCTCGGATCCGGCGGATATATCGCCTACCATGAGACCGACATCCCGTATCATTACCGCGTAAAGGACGAAAAGCACGAAGATCTTTTCGGATATATGGTGGATGCCTGCCGCAGAAAGGGCTACGCCGTCATCTGCAGGACCGATTCCCACGCGATCCACGAAGATGCGTTCCGGGCCCATCCCGAATGGGCGGCCGTCACCGCGGACGGAAAGCCCCGGCGCCACTGGTCCTATCCGGAAGCCTACGTGAGCTGCCCGCTGGGACCCTACGGCTTCGACTTCATGAAGAGGGTGCACGGCGAACTCGCGGCCCGATACGACATGGACGGCATCTTCTGCAACCGCTGGCCGGGCTCCGGCGTCTGCTACTGCGCCTCCTGCAGGAAAAGCTTCTATGAATTCTCCGGAAAGGAGATCCCTCTCGTGATGGATCCCGCGGACGAGACGGTGAAGCTCTACCGGAAATGGCATGAAAAGCGCGCCTTCGAGCTCTGCGAATGCTGGGATGAGGAGATCCGGAAAAACAATCCGAACATGCGCTTCATCCCGAATTCCTCCGTCGGGACCGATCCCTTCATCGACAACAAGGTCCTCGGAGACTACGCCGAGGTCCTCTACGCGGACTACCAGGGAAGAGGCGGTCTGATGACGCCGTGGTTCAACGGCAGGACGGCAAAGCAGCTCCACGCGGTCCTGCAGGGGAAGCCCGTGGGCGGCATCTTCTCCACCGGCACCACTGAGAAGCGGTGGAAAGATTCGGTGCAGGAACCGGCGGAACTGGAGATGTGGATCTCGGAAGCCGTGGCGAACGGCCTCCGCCCCTGGTTCACGAAATTCAGCGTCCAGGTCTTCGACGAGAGATGGATGCCGGCGGTGAGAAACCTCTACAGAAAGTATCACGGCTGGGAAAGATATCTGAAGGATACCGGAAGCGCGGCGGAAGCTGCCCTGGTGTTCTCGCAGCAGACCGTGAAGGAATACGCCGGAAGAGAACGGGAAAAGCTTGTGGAGAAGCCCATCAACGGCTGGTATCACGCGCTCCTCGAAGCGCGGATCCCCTTCGACATGCTCGACAGCCACTATATCGACCCCGCGCACCTTTCCCGATATAAGGCAGTCATCCTTCCGAACATCGCCGTCCTTTCGGATGAGGACTGCGCCGCACTCAAAGAGTACGCGGAGGAAGGAGGCGCGGTCGTCGCGGATTTCGAGACCTCCCTTTATGACAAGGACGGAAAAAAACGGGAGGACTTCGGCCTCGCGGATCTTTTCGGCGTGCACGCGAACGGCAGCATGACGCGTGACGAGCTCAACGCGTATATCCGCGTGCTGCCGGATGCGGGAGATCACCTGATGAGGGAAGGCTTCTTCGAAGGGGAGAAGGAAGGCTGGTGCGAGGAAAGAAGGCTCTGCGGGACCGAAAACAGAGTCGGCATCACCTGGGATCCTTCAGGATTCGAGGAGTCGCCCTTCCGCGCCGTGCCCGCGTTCCCGGACCTTCCGATGGAAGAGGTCTACCCGAGGGACATTCCGGCGGATTACGAGGAAGTGTTCTTCCGGAAAGTCGGAAAAGGACGCGCCGTATATTTCCCGGGGGATATCGGCCGGTGCTACTGGGATTATCTCCTGCCGGACTGGAAGCGCCTGATGGCAGACTCCGTGCGGTGGGCGCTCGCGGGAGACGACACGGTGCGCGTGAAGTCCTCCGGGCTCATCGACGTGACGCTCTGGAGAAACGGCGAGGGGCTCATGGTGCATCTTGTGAACCTGACCTCGGTCCACACGATGAGGGGACCCGCGGAGGAGATCCTGCCGCTTTCGGAGATCGAGGTATCCGTAAGGAACGATCTCGCGGGCGAAGGAAGCGTCCTGTCTCTTGAAAACGAAGGGATCACGGTCGAAAAGGGAGAAAGATATACCACGGTGAAGCTTCCTTCCCTGAAGATTCACGAGGTCCTTATCTTCAGATGAACGTCAGCATTTTCCGGAAGGCGTCAGGCAGGGAAAAGACCCCGGCGTTACCGGCATTCCCGGCCGGTATTGACGGTGATCGAAGCCCCTTTATATAAAGCATCCAAAGATAAATCTGAAAATCCAGGATCGGAGGAGAGAAAGATGAAAAGACTCACAGCGGTGCTGCTCGCGCTGGCTATGCTTATAGCGCTGGTCTCCTGCAGCAGCGGAGGGAACGGCACGTCACCGAAGAAGGAAACGGAAACCGCGGATCTTCCCGATACGGGGAGCGGCACCGCGGTCAGCGAAACGGAAACGGCTTCTGAAGAAACGGGGGATCAGGATCCCGACCAGAATACCGTTTCCGTGCGGAAACTCGGGATCATCTGCCTGAAAAAGACCGAGTTCGGCGAGACCGAACTGGCAGAGAACTGTAAGTATTACGGGTTCGACCGCGCGGGCATCGAAAGCTATCAGGCCGAGTACATCGGTTACTCGGAAGGACCGCAGGAACAGTCGCTTGTGACGGAAAGCCTCATAGAGGAAGGATACGAGACCATCATATTTGACGTGTGTTCCTTCCTTGACTATGAGTATCTGCCGCAGCTCCGGGCCAACGCGGAGCAGATGGAAAAGGAACATGACAATGTAAGGATCTATGTGCCGAAAGATGAGGACGCGGCTTCGGAAGGATAAGAAGCCGGCAGGAACCGAAACAGACCGATACGGAAGACGGAGGACCGCACGGTTTTGCGGGATCCCGTGAAAGGAGCTCCCTATGATAACGGTACCGATCCCGAAGCGTCATTCCTTCATAGAATCCCTCTGGCTCGCCTGGGGGACCTGATCGATTCCCTCATGGCCGGGGAATAAAGCTCACGGGGAGGGCGGAAGCATGACCTGGAACGCGAAGAACAGCGCCGTGCCGGTGAAGGACACGGCGATGCGCTATGTCTCCTTCGGACACGGAAAAAGGATCGCTGTCATCCTTCCGGGCCTTTCCGACGGCCTCACGACTGTAAAGGGAAAAGCTTTACTCCTCGCGCCGCATTACAGAAGCTTTTTCGATGAATTCACCGTAACTATGTTCAGCCGGAAAGACACCATGCCGGAAGGGTATTCGATCCGGGACATGGCGGACGACCAGGCCGTGGCCATGCAGGCGCTCGGTCTGGAAGGATCCTTCCTGATGGGAGTCTCCGAAGGGGGCATGATCGCCGGGATCCTCGCGGCGGAGCATCCGGAGCTGGTGAAAAAGCTCGTCCTCGCGGTCACGGCGCCGTGCATGAACGGGCTGATCCGGGAAAACGTCACGTGCTGGATCGGATACGCGGAAAAGGGCGATCACAGATCCCTCATGATCGATACGGCGGAGAGGAGCTATTCTCCCGCGTATCTCAAAAAGTACCGGAGGATGTATCCGGTCATCGGGCTCGTGGGGAAGCAGAAGGACTACGGAAGGTTCCTCGTGAACGCAAAGGCGATCCTCGGCTTCGAGGGATCGGAAAAGCTCGGGAATATCTCCTGCCCGACGCTCGTCATCGGCGGGATCCCGGGAAGCGCGCTATATATGTACGAAGGGCTCGGACACGCGGCATACGAGGAAGCGAAGGACTATAACGCACGGGTGTTTGGTTTCTTCCGGACGGGCGGCGAATAAGAAAGAGAGAGAAGACCGGAACAGTCCGGCTTATTTTTCTTTCCGGCTCGGAAAAGAAAGCGCGGTTGACGCTGAAGGATCCGGTGTGGTAGAATGTACACAGGCATACTATACCGCGGTCACGGAAGAAGGATCTCCCGGGACAGACCGGTCAGGAGGGGACGGCTTCCGGTGACGCGGACAGGAGAGGAGGAAACTGATGAAGTATGTTTGCTCGATCTGCGGCTACGTATATGACGAGGCGGGAAACCTTCCCTGGGAAGAACTGCCAGGAGACTGGAAATGCCCGCTGTGCGGAGCCGCGAAGAACGATTTCCTTCCGGCAGGGGCAGAAAAACCTCAAGCCCGGCAGGTCAGGACCGAAAAAGCGGAGACGGATATGAAGCCGCTGACAGCGGCTGAGACAAGCGTCCTGTGCTCCAGTCTTGCCAAGGGATGCGAGAAGCAGTATCAGCCGGAGCAGGCGGAAGCCTTCCGGAAGCTTGCCGACTGGTTCGGATCCAAAAGCGGGGAAGCGGAAGAGCCGTCTTTCGAAAGGCTCCTGGAGCTGGTGAACGCCGATCTGGAGGAAGGATTCCCGGCCGCGAGGGACGCGGCGGAAAGGAACAGAGACCGCGGAGCCCTCCGCAGCCTGACCTGGAGCGAGAAGGTGACGCGCATCCTCAGGTCGCTGATCGCGAGATACCTCGAAGAAGGAGACGCCATGCTGGAGAACACGGGCGTCTATGTCTGCACCATCTGCGGTTTCGTGTACGTGGGAAACGAACTGCCGGAAGTCTGTCCGGTATGCAAGGTGCCGAACCGCAAATTCGAACGGATAGGAGGATGAGCATATGAGTACGAGATACGCGGTGAGAAACGTCCGGCTGTGCGAAAAAGACTGCCTGTGCCTGTATGTCTGTCCTACCGGAGCGACGGATACCGAAAACAGCGTGATCGACAGGGAAAAGTGCATCGGATGCGGTGCATGCGCGGACGCCTGCCCGTCAAAAGCCATCAGCATGGTGCCGCGCGAGTATCCGCCCCAGCAGATCAAAAAAGACGAAGTCGCCGCCGCGCTCAGGGAGCTCGCGGCAGGCAAGGAGGAACAGGAGCTGACCGCCGCAGGCCTTCCGGGAAAACTCGCGGAGGCTGTCCGGAAGTCAAACAGGATCATGGCGGAAGATATCCTGAGAGAGACGGGGTACATGCTCCCGCAGAGCGGCAATGCCCGCGCGCTCCTGGAAGAGATGCTCTCACACGCGGGAGAGCCGGATTTCCCGCTGGAAGCCGCGGAATACCTGCTCGCGTCGATCCCGTTCAACGAACCGAAAAAGGAAAAGGAGGAAGGATCCATGGAGATCTGGAGATGCACCGTATGCGGATATGTTCACGAAGGTCCGCTCCCTGAGGACTTCACCTGCCCGAGATGCCGGCAGCCCGCCTCGAAGTTCGAAAAAGTGGAACCGGAAGCAGAGAAGAAGAATCCCTATGCCGGCACCGAGACCGAAAAGAACCTGGAAGCGGCCTTCGCCGGAGAATCCCAGGCGCGCAACAAGTATACCTACTTCGCCTCGCAGGCAAAAAAGGACGGCTTCGAGCAGATCGCGGATCTGTTCCTGAAGACGGCCGACAACGAGAAGGAGCACGCGAAGCTCTGGTTCAGGGAACTGAACGGCATCGGAAGCACGGCCGAGAATCTGGAAGCCGCCGCGGACGGCGAGAACCACGAGTGGACGGACATGTACGAAGGCTTCGCCGTCACGGCCGAGAAGGAAGGGTTCCCGGCGCTGGCCGCGAAGTTCCGCATGGTCGCCACCATCGAGAAGCATCATGAGGAACGCTACCGCGCCCTCCTGAAGAACATCGAGATGCAGGAAGTCTTCCAAAAGAGCGAAGTCAAGGTGTGGGAGTGCCGCAACTGCGGGCACATCGTGGTCGGCACGAAAGCCCCGGAGGTCTGCCCGGTCTGCGCACATCCCCGGAGCTATTTCGAGATCAGTTCCGAAAACTTCTGATCCGGCCGGATCCATGAAAAAGGCATAAAGAAAGAAGGCGGCGCTCCGTGTCCTCCGGGAGGACGCAGGGCACTGCCTTTTTTCCGTGTCTGGTTACACCGGACTTTACGGGTTCAGAACATGATATCCTGGGGGATCCGGGAGAGCTCCAGCTTCTCCTGTGACGCTCCTAAATGCGTGACGTTATATGAGTCGATGCCGTCGCTGATGCACCGGTAGGCGCCGGGATACATCGAACCGGGACCGCCCTGGGTGATGCAGGGGATGAAATGCTTCATGGTGCCCACGCGGCCGATGGCGTCGAACGCCGCTTTCTCGCAGTCCTGCGGGGTCCAGCCGTCGAAATCGACGAACTTGTTGTCGATCTCTCCCATGAAGGTGATCCTGCCGCCGTACTTCTTTACGAGCTCCGGCACGTCGTTGGAGTGCATGCAGCCCTGCCAGACGTCGATGCCCATCTCGATCATGTACGGGACCAGATTCGCGGCGTACGAGTCGCTGTGATGGAAGACGAATTCGCAGCCGTGATCCTTATAGTACCGGTAGATCCTTTTATACGGCTCAAGGAACATCTCCGCGAAGAGCTCCGGCCGGAGGAAGGAGTTTGTCTCGCTGCCCCAGTCGTCATGGTGGAAGACGGCGTCGGGACGGAGCCGTGAGCAAATCAACTCGGCGAGCTGAAGCTCGTATTCGGTGAGATACTCTATGAGCTCATGCATCTTTTCCGGGTATTCGAGAAAGTATATGAGGGCGTTCTCCAGGCCGCAGAGGTTGTGGCACTGCTCGAAGAGTCCCGGCGCTACGAATGCCGCTCTGTACGCGAGAGCGCCGTCCACTGCGTCATAGCGAGCTTTTGCCATGTCCCACTGCGCATCGGGGATCGTTTTGAGATCCGGCGCACGGACGGTTTCCCGCCAGTGTTCGATGTCCTTTACGACGGTCTTTTCCGGCGTGTGAAGGGGAAAGGGGGCGGGAGCCGTCTCCGGATAGATGTATGTGACGCCCCAGGCGTTCACTTTCGGTTCGCCGCCTTTCCGCGGTCTTTCGAAGGGGGAAGGCGATGGGGTGAAAAGAAGCTTAAGCGCTTCGTACTGGTTCACGTAACGGTCGGGCGCACCGCCTAGGATGCACTCGCGCATGTTTTCTTTCGCGGTAAGCATATGGATTCGGGGTTTCTCCTTGTATCGATCCTTGTGAGAGAAGGCGGATTCCTTCCCGTAAACAGTATATCAGAAACAGGGAAATTGGGAAACTGGCATTCTTCACTGTCTTTTGCCGCCGGCTCTGTATAATCTTGAAAGAATTTGCAAAAATCCGCGGAAAGAAGGCGGGGATCATGCTGATGTGTCCATGCTGCGGACGATTGACAGGATATGCGGCGTATGATAGAATCGGGCCGGAAAGATCCGCCATACGGGCGGGGAAGAGACCGTTATGCCGCATGTGATCCGCGAGATCTTTGACGCGGACGTACGCGACGTTATCATAGACGGAAAAAAGTTTATCGTTTACGGAGGAAAAAACACATGAAAAAACTGACTGCGCTGCTTCTCGCGCTGGCGATGCTTCTCGCGCTCGCGGCATGCGG
>JAFRWU010000089.1 GCA_017441705.1 Clostridia bacterium
ACCGAAACAAAGGAACCGGTAAAGGGCGATACGAACGGGGATATACTCACGGCCGCGGAAAAGCCCTGCGGCGGAAAGGTTTTCAGCGTCGACCTTGCGGAGGACGAGATCATGCTGGACATTCTTTCAGAAGGGGACGGCTACGTCCTTCTCACCGGGACGCCGCACGATTTCGGGGAAGAGAATTCTGCCCTTTCGATCCGGCCTGAGAAGATCAGAACAGAATCGAAGCAGGCCCTGTATGACAGCCGGTACCGCATGCTGGACGCCGGGTTCCAACCGACGGGGGAAGGCAAACCGACCCCGGAAGAGGTGACCTACAGCGAGTTCAGAATAGGGGATGACCGTTACCGGTACGTCTGCACCGGCTATGAGATCGAACACGGCTCGTTTCAGAAGGTGACCTTCTCCCTGATGAAGGGCGACAAGACGTTCTGCAACCTGGCTTCCGCAGGGCCTGACAGCGGCGGCTATCTTCCCAATCTCGTTTGGGCCGAACAGGACGGGATCCTCTATACGCTGGAAAAACTCAACGGGAACGCGATCCTGCGCCGGGACGGATACGGATTGTCGGCGCCGGAAGGGGAGGCGGACGGCACCAATCGCTGGATCGAAGGGCTGGGCAAGGTCGGGGACACGGTTTACGCCATCGTGGGCGAAGCCGGCGGCAGCCTGAAAAAGACGCAGGCCTACCTCGCGCCGCTCGACGCGGAGACGACGAAGATCGGGATCGAGGGACAGCGCATGGAGGTGTGCCCCGACTACGAAGGGATCATGGCGAGCGCAGAGGGAAAGACCGCCTTTCTCAGCGGCACCCATCTCTATCTTCTGGAGGAAGAGGGACTTTACCATCTGACCGACCTCGCGATCTACGGCGTCGGACCGCAAAGTCTCGTGAGACGCATCCTGATCCTGCCGGACGACAAGCTCCTTGTGCTGACCGCCGATACGATCATCACTCTCATGATTGGAGAAGAGGAGATCGAAAGCGTTACGTTCGGCGTGGTCGGCAATGTGATCGACCCGAATGAGCTTGAAAACGCGGTGGCGGCATATAACCGCACGGGACGGGGAATTCCCGCGAGGATCCGGTATTTCGACGATATCGCGAAATTGAATCTGGCGCTTCTTTCGGGGGAGATCGATCTCATCGGAACGAGAGAGATCACCGAATTGCGGAATTACGCGGACAAAGGCGTCCTCTGGGCGCTCGAGGAAACAAAAACGGTTCTGCTTAAGGAGGGAGAGCTGATCCCCTCGGTGGTGAAAAGCGCGGAATGGAAGGGAAAGACTTTCTACCTTCCGGACAGAGTTTCTTTTTGGGGAGCCTATGCCGCCAGAAGGTTTCTCGCATCGGGAGGACCCGTGACGGACATGAGCGGTTTCCTTAAGATGATCCGGGGAAAGTATCCGGGATTCATGCGGGGAAAGGTCGGGATTGATGAATATGACTGGGCCTTCAGCCGGGATCTGGATCAGTGGATCGACTGGGAAAAGGGAAGCTGCCATTTCGACGACGGGAGCTTCGCGGAATTCCTAAGCTTCTGCGGGGATTGCGCCAAAGACGTAGACGAAGCGGCGGCGAATCCGATTGAAGAACCGCTTGCCGGTCTTTCGGGACTTCATTCTGTTGAAGCTTATGAGTATTTTCTCGAAAGCATACCGGGATTCATGACAATAGAGGAAGAAAAAGAACTGCTCCCGTATCCTTCCGGCGCCCATGAGGGAGGATATGCAATCGAAGCGAAGACGTTCTTTGGAGTTGTGGGGAATAGCGATAAGCGCGAAAACGCACTGGATCTGATGGAGTATCTGCTTTTGGAAGCGCCGGAGGTGCAGTCGGACAATTTTATGTCCGTTTCACAAAAGGCATGTGAAAAGGTGATTGACGACTATCTGGAAGGGTACCGTAATGCGGGAGGTTCTTTTGATAAGGTTACCGGCCCTACAATTGCCGCTTTCAAGGCGACGGTGGAAAATAGCTACGGATACCTATATACTGAAAACGAGATCATGAAGGTGATGCGGGAGGAGGCGCTGCGCTTCTTCGCGGGCGAACTCACCGCCGAGAAGGCCGCGGA
>JAFRWU010000090.1 GCA_017441705.1 Clostridia bacterium
CGCCTCTACTGTCCCGCCTGCGGCGGCACGCGCGCGGTGAGCGCTCTCTGGCATTTCGATATCCTCACCGCTCTCAAAAGCAACGCTTACGTGGTGTTTTTCGCCTTATTCACCGTTTACTATGAAATCCGGACCTTCGTCCGGATCCTGAAGGACGATCCGCATCCCTACTGGATCCCCGGCTGGGCCGGATGGGGCCTTCTCATCCTCTGGGGCGTGTTCTTTGCCGCCAGGAACGTCCTTCTTCTGGCGGGGATCGATTTTCTGGGGGATTATTATCCGCCGCCCTTCTGATCGGCGAAAGGAGACGTTTATGCTGATATCCCGCGCCGTAGAACAAATGACCGAGTTTTATATGGGGAACCGACGCGACGTCGCCCATTTTCTGAAGGTATGGGCCTGGGCGAGAACCATCGCCGCAGGAGAAGGGCTTTCCCCCGACCTTGCCGAGACCGCGGAGCTCGCGGCGATCGTCCACGATATCGCGATCCCTCTCTGCCGGGAAAAATACGGAAGCGCCGCCGGGCCTCTTCAGGAAAAAGAAGGTCCGGCGCTGGCGCTGGATTTTCTCGGGAAGCTCGGCTGCCCTCCGGAAAAGGCCGGACGGATCGCGTATCTGGTGGGGCGTCACCATACGTATGAAGGCGTGGACGGGATCGACTGGCAGATCCTTTTGGAGGCCGATTTCCTGGTGAACGCCGACGAAGGGAATGCCTCCCGGGAATCAGTCGAAACCATGTTTTCCTCGGTCTACAGGACCGCGACCGGGAAGAGACTCTTATCTTCTGTATATCTGTCCCGGGATTCCGGTGAAAATGGCCGACCGACTGTGTGAAAGGAGTGCTGTCTTTGGCCCGTTTGACCGTAGCTTCTGACGGAGCTCATTTTCTCCGGGACGGCAAACCCTTCTTCTGGGTGGGTGATACGGTCTGGAGCGCTTTCACAAACGCAGCTCCGGAAGAATGGAAAGAATACCTTGACTTCCGAAAGGCACAGGGGTTCAATGCTCTTCAGATCAACACCCTGCCTCAATGGGACAGGATCCGCCCGGATCTGGGGCTCTATCCGTATCCTCTTCGGAGAGACGGATCGCTGGATTACAGTGCCGATCCCAATCCGCGGTTCCTTGAGAAAGCCCGTTTATTCTGCCTGATGGCTGCCGAACGGGGCTTCACCCCCGTCCTTGTAGTAGACTGGGCAGACATCGTTCCTGACACATGGCTTTCCGCGATCTTCCCCACTCACATCTGGCCTGTTGACGCAGTGGAGGAACATGCCCGCCGCGTCGCATGTTTTTTCCGGGAATTCGATCCTGTATACTTTGTCAGCGGTGATACCGACTTTCGGGGGCCTCTTGCGGAAGAATACTATCTCCGCACGATACGCGTTCTGCGGGCGGCAGACCCGCACGCGCTTCTTTCCATGCATCTGTGCGGAGGTTTCTCCGATCTGTCTCAAACCCTGGCTGATTCACTGGATTTTCTTGTTTACCAGTCTGGCCATGTGGAGGGATCGGAAAAGACTCTCGAGAGCCTTCCGTCGACCTTCCTCAGGAATTTTCCGGGAAAGCCTCTTCTCAATGCCGAACCCTGCTATGAAGGCATGCCTCACATTCCGGACGGCGGGAATACGCCTACGGGAAAGATCTACGGAGAAGCAGATGTCCTTGACGCCTGCCGCCGGAGCATTCTTGCCGGAGCAAAAGCCGGGATCACCTACGGTGCCAACGGTCTCTGGAGCTGGCGCCGTCCCGGGGGCAAATCTTCCGGACTCGCCGCCTCTCTGTATTCCGAGCCGGATCTTTGGTATGACGCCATGCGGTATCCCGGTGCAGAACACATTTCCGGATTGAAAGCTCTTGCCTACCCCGAAGACTGATCTCTGCAGGTTTTCCTTGACAAACAGCCTCATATCGTGTATACTTCTATTAATTTATATTTCCACAAGGAGTCTGCCATGTTCCTTACGGTTCATTCTCCCGTATGCTATATGGTGTCCGGCGTCTATATGACGCACGCCGGGCCTCCTTTGCTTTGCGGAAAATAAAGAGCTCCAGAAAAGCAGACGGCACAGAGCCCGATCCACAGATCCGGTTCCTGTGCCGTTTCTTTATTTTTTCAGAAAGGAAGTCGATCCGTCATGCCCACCGTTCTACGTTTCGCCGAAATGCGCGATCTTCCCGCAGTCCGCATCCTGCAGAAGGAACTCTTTCTCCATCACAAAAACACCGAGCCGCGGCTTTTCAAAGACGATGCTCCATCGTTTTCCGATGAATACTTCGCGTCCATCCTGCAGGATCCCGATTATCTTGTTCTGCTGGCCGACAGTGAAGGAAGCAGGGCTGCGGGATATCTCATCGCATATGTCAGGCGGGTACGGAACCATCCCGTTCTTGCTGACTGCGATATCTTTCACGTGGATGACATCTTCGTCAGCGAAGCTCTCAGAGGGCACGGCATAGGCCGTGCTCTGATGGAGGAATCGATCCGTGAAGCGAAAGCACGCGGATGCACCCTTTTCGATCTCGGCGTCTATGCCTTCAACAGGGATGCCGTTTCATTTTACAAAGCTTTGGGAATGCAGATACAGCAATACCGCATGGAGATCTGGCTTTGATCAAGCATGAAAGGAGAAAAGAAGAATGGAACTCAATCACAAAGGCACCGTCACTCTGCAAACACCGCATCTGACCCTCCGGCGCTACCGCGCGGGAGACGGCGAAGCCATGTACCGGAACTGGGCTTCCGATCCGGAGGTCGCGCGCTTTCTCAGCTGGAGCGCGCATCAGAGCCCGGCGGAAAGCGAAGAGATCGTCGGCGCCTGGATCGAAACCTACGAAAGCGAGGAGACCTATCACTGGGGGATCGAGTATGAAGGCGATCTGATCGGTGATATCGCAGTAGTGCTCGGCAACTGGAAACACGGATACGCGGAGCTCGGCTACTCCCTGGGGCGCGCTTACTGGGGCCGGGGCATCATGACCGAGGCGGTAAAGGAAGTCGTCCGTTTCCTGGTGCGCGAGATCGGATATCACCGGGTGATCATCCGCCACGCCGTTCTGAATCCCGCCTCCGGCCGGGTGGCCGAAAAATGCGGTTTTACGCGCGAGGGCGTCCTGCGGGAGCATTTCCTGCTCAAACGGACCGGCGAGTTTCTGGATATCGCCTGCTGGGGCATCCTGGACCGCGAGATCCCCGACTGATCCATAAACGAAAATGCAGAAGCGCGCCTCCGGTGTCTGATCCGGTGGCGCGCGCTGCTTTGTTCTTCAGACGCCCTTGACGCTTTCCTGCATGGCGCCGCGGTGGAAAAGGATCCATTTCGCCCGGTCGCGGGGATCGACGCCCCGCCGCTTCGCCACGGCGCCGAGCTCCAGGGGGCAGGGCTCGTATCCGTCGAAGCGGACCGAAAGCACCGCCTTTCCCGAGGAAAGCGAGGCCAGGCGCGTGCTGTAATCCATCGAGGGAGCCACCGGCACCCGCGCCTCCATGGTGAATTCCCCGTCCCGGATCACGGGCGAGTCGTACGTCCCCCGCATGGCGAGGACGTCCCCCACCACCCGGCCGATCAGACTCTCGTCGGCGGTGAGCCGCCAGCTTTGCATCGGCTCCAGCAGGGTGGTCCCGGCGTCCAGAAGCCCGTTCATCAGGGCGAGCGGCGTCGCGAGGAAAAAGTCCAGCGGATGGGTGTGGATGGTGTGATGATTGCCTCCGACAAGCGTGACCTTCAGATCGGTGACCTCCCAGTTGTAGACCCCCTGCTTCAGGGCCCGGGGCAGTTCGGTTTCGATGTGGGTCTGGTATTTGTAGAAAAGATCCTTGTAGGGAACGATCGATTCGAATCGATAGCCGGCGCCGCGGGGCAGCGGATCGATCCGGAGGTCGATGACGGCCCAGCAGGGCTTCGGCATCGTGTAGGCCTCGTGCCCGAAGCCGGTCTTCAAGGGCGTTTCCTTGTAGATCACCGCAGCCTCCGAAAAGTCCACGTCGAGGCCGTAGCGTTCCTTCGCCACCGCCTTCAGGATCTCCATCTGGATCGGGCCGGTGACCGAGATCGTGATCTCCCGCTCCTCCGGATGGTAGGCAAGGGTCAGGCGCGGATCCTCCGCCGCGAGTTCCCGGAAGGCCTTCAGCACCTCCGGCGACGACGGGGTCACCCGGACCGCAAGCAGCGGCTCGGCGATCCTCGCATGCCGCCTTTCGGCGGCTTCGCCCAGGAGATCGGCCACGTTCGCGTCGGCAAGCCCGCAAAGCGCCACCACGTCGCCCATCGACGCTTCGCCGAGATCGGTGAAGCGGTCGCCCTCGTACCGCCGGATCTGGCTGACCTTCGGCACGCGCGGCTCCTCCCCGGGGCCGAGGCCGCCCGCAGGCACCAGACGCACCTCGTCCCGGTTCCGGATCGTCCCGCCGAAAAGCCGGACGTGGGCGATCCTGCCCATGGTCTTGTCGTGGGTGACGCGGAAGATTTCCCCGGAAAGCCGTTCGGGATGCTCGAAGTCGTTTTTCACCGGCTCGGCGTATTCCGCAAGGTAGGAAAGGAGCGGTTCCACGCCTTCGTTTTTCAGAGCGCTCCCGAAAAACACCGGAACGAGCTCTCCCCTGCCGGCCTTTTCCCGGAGAAGCGCGGAAAGCTCTTCCCCGCCGATCTCCTCCCCCGCGAGATACCTTTCCAGAAGCGCGTCGTCGGACGCGACGAGGGTTTCCCGGACGCTTTCGTCCGACAGGGTCAGAGGCCGCGTCTTCACCCCCGCGTCTCCTTCCGAAATCACCTCGGAGAGAGGAAGAAGCGGACGGTTCAGGCTGTCCCGGAGCTCCTTGAGGACCCGGGCCGCGTCGCTTCCCGTGCGGTCCAGCTTGTTGAGAAAAAGGACGACGGGCGTGCCGGTTTCCACGAGGGCGTCCCACAGGATCCCGGTCTGGGCGCCCGGGCCGTCGGCCGCCGAGACGACCAGGATCCCGAGATCCAGGACCGAAAGCGATCTTTCCACCTCCGAGGCGAAATCCACGTGCCCCGGCGTGTCGATGAGATTGACGCGCGTCCCTCCGCAGACCAGCGAGACCGAAGCGGCCTTCACCGAGATCCCCCGCTCCCGCTCCACCGCCATGGTGTCGGTACGGGTGGTCCCCTCGTCCACCTCTCCCCGTCTGCGCACTGCGCCCGCGGTATATAAAAGCGCCTCGGTCAGGGTCGTCTTGCCCGCGTCCACGTGGGCGAGGAGCCCGACATTTACGGTTTTCATATTCTGCGTTCTGTCCTTTTCCCGTTTTTCTTTCAGTATACTCTCCCTCGCGCGGCTTTGCAAGAGAAAAGGCGGATCCCGGCGATCTCCCCCCCTTGCGTTTTCGGCCGGGTTTTGCTATACTGATATCCAGTCTGACGCGGGAGGGTTCATGCCGTGAAGCTTTTGGAGGATCGTATCAGAGCCGAAGGAAAGGTGCGCGAGGGAGGTGTCCTGAAGGTGGACAGCTTTCTGAATCACCAGATGGACGTTTCGCTTTTCCGGGAAATGGCCCTGGAATGGAGAAGGCTTTTCGCGGGCGAGGAGATCACCAAGATCCTGACCATCGAGGCGAGCGGCATCGCCATCGCCGCCGTCGCCGCCGAGGTTTTCGGATGCCGGGTGCTGTTCGCCAAGAAAAGCAAGACCAAAAACATCGCGGGCGAGGTCTACACCACCCGGGTGGAATCCTTCACCCACGGCAATATCAGCGACGTGATCGTGTCGAAGGACTACCTTCTTCCCACCGACCGCGTCCTGATCATCGACGATTTCCTGGCCAACGGCGCGGCGCTCGCGGGGCTTTGCGACCTGGTGCGGCAGTCCGGCGCCACCCTCGTCGGCGCGGGGATCGCCATCGAAAAGGCCTTCCAGCCCGGCGGGAAAATGCTCCGGGAAAAAGGCGTCCGGATCGAATCGCTCGCCCGGATCGCCTCCATGGACGAAAAGAACGGCGTCGTTTTCGCCGATTGACTTCTTTTTCGGAACAGAATACGGCGGCCCCTGCGCTTCCGGCACGACCGGATGCGCAGGGGCTTTCTTTTTCCGGCGGCGCGCGTCAGGCCTCTTTGGGCTTTTTCGCGCCGAGATAGGTGCAGCGTGCCTCCCACCGGCTGAAGCGATAATAGACGAGGCAGGAAAGGCTCGCAAGGATCCATCCGAAGGGATACCCCATGCCGATCCAGAGCATGGTGTTGACCGTGCGGGAGATGACGAAGAGATAGATCTGGCGGAACACCACGAAGCTTCCCAGCATGATGATCATCGGCGCCTTGGTGTCGCCCACGCCGCGCAGAGCGCCGGCGTAGATCTGATTGATACAGCAGAGGAGATAGAACGGCGTCACGAAATGAATGAACATCGCGCCGTTTTCGATCACGGCGGGATCCTGACTGAACATGCCGACCAGCGTCGGCGCAAAGATCATGACCGGGATCATCAGGATCAGGGTGATGACCTCGCTCATGAGAAAGGCGGTCCTGGTCCCCTTTTTGGCGCGCGCGACGTCGCCCGCGCCGAGATTCTGCCCCACGAAGGTCGTGGAGGCCAGAGCGATGCTGGTCAGGGGGAGCATCACGAACTGATCGATCTTGCCGTAGGAGGACCAGCCCGCCATGCAGGCGGAGCCGAAATAGTTGATGTAACCCTGAACGAAAACGTTGGAAAAGGAGGTGACCGCCTGCTGGATCCCGGTGGGGATCCCCAGCGAAATGATCCGGCCGGTCATGGCTCTGTCAAACCGGATATCCTTCGGGATCACCCGGTAGATCCCCTTCGCGCGGACGAGGATCACCATCACCAGGATCGCCGACAAAAACTGCGAAAGGACGGTCGCCACCGCGACGCCTGCGATGCCCATGCGGAAAGCCACCACGAAGAGAAGATCCAGGATCGTGTTGGTGACCGCCGAGAAGATCAGGAAATACAGCGGCCTTGTGGAATCCCCCACCGCACGCAGGATACCGGAGCCGATGTTGTAGAACATCAGACCCGTCACGCCGGCAAAGTAGATGCGCAGATACAGCGTCGCCCCCGGCATGACGTCCTCCGGCGTCGACATGAGTCTGAGCATCCCGGGCACGAACGCCACGCCCACCGCCGTGAAGACCACGGCCAGGATCAGGGTCAGAAACAGCGCCGCGTGCACCGCGTCGTGAACGCGCTTTTCGTCCTTGGCGCCGTACGCCTGGGAGACCGCGACGCCCGCGCCGGCCGAAAGGCCCATAAAAAAGCCGATGAGCGTGTTCATGATGGGACCGGTGCTGCCGACGGCGGCCAGCGCTTCCTTGCCCACGAAATTGCCCACCACCACCGAGTCGACGGTGTTATAGAGCTGCTGAAAGAGATTCCCGATCATCAGAGGGAACGCAAAGGAAAGGATATGCTTCCAGATGCTCCCCGTGGTCATATCGGTATCCCGTCTTCTCAAGGAAAGGCCTTTGATGATTCTCACCCGATTCGGTTTTTTCTTATATTATACTCTGCCTCCGCCCGGAAGTACATAGGCGCAATCGACAAAAAGCGGCGCTTTGCTCCGCTTTTTCCCGGCTTCGGCCGCGCGTCCCGTCCGATGACCGGCCGGCCGGGGGCGAAAACGCCGCGCGCCTCTTCCGCAGGAAGGAGCGCGCGGCAGAAGATCCCATCCGTCCGTCAGGTGCGCGGCGGGTGAAAAAAGGGGAGTTCCTTTTGTCTTCCCATCAGGGCGTGACGCACGCCCAGCGCGATCAGGAAAAGGAAGGCGAGACCGACCAGCCCGAAGAACAGATCCGACCAGAAAACCGCCGCCTTCCAGGTGAGGGAAAACAGCGTCCCGAGCAGGATCGCCGCCAGGAAGACCGCCGCCTCCGCAGACAGAAGCCGCAGTCCCTCGCGCGCATGGAACCGGACGAAGCCGTTTTTCTTTTTCCAGAACCAGACGACCGGCGCGAAAAGCGGCAGATAGGAGGCCGCGGCCCAGTATTTGCCCTCCGCCGCCTCTTTCGGATCCACGGCGCGGTTGTTCTCCCGGGTGCGGAAGAGCCTTTTGCGCAGCCTTTTCGCCTCCTGTCCCAATTCCCTTCTGGGCGACGCGGCGCCGCAGGCGGGACAGCGCTTGGTTCCCGGCGCAAGATCTGCGCCGCATTTCGTACAGAATACCATCTGTTTCCTCCTTCGGCGGTCCTTTGACGGGCGTTCTCTCCCGGGAGCTCAGGCTTTCCGCACACCGAAAAGCCCCCCGGTCACGTCGGAGGCGGCTTTGTACAGCCTTTCGCGCGCAAAGAACGAAACCGCCGAAACGAGCGAGCTGACCGCCGAAACCGCCGCCACGACCGCCACAGCCGTGACGATCCGGGAAGCGACGTCGGACGGGAGGCTGAGCGTCGGGATCGAAGCAAGCAGACGGACCAGGCCTTTGCCCGACCCGATCAGAGCCGCGGAACCGATCGCGGCGACGGCGCCGAGCGCGATCTGCATCCAGCAGAAGAAGCGCAGGAATCCCGCGCGGATCGGCCTGACCTTTTCGGAAACGACAGAGTTCACGTCGCGGAAAAAGACCGCCGCCTTGCCGTAATAGACGGCAAGCAGCACGTAGGCCGCGCAGCACAGAAAAAGGATCGGCACTGCGGCGAAAAGGATCCAGGCGGGGAAGCCTTCCGGCGGGACCGAGCCCAGGCTCGAGGCAAAGAGCAGACCTGCGGGAAGGAGCGAATACAAAACCGCTCCCAGAACGAACAGCGCTGCGCAGAACGCCGCCGTGACGGCGTTGACGATCATAAAGACCCGGAGCGCGATCAGGATCCCGGTGTAGCCGGTTTCGGAGCGTTTCCTGCATTTCGCGTAAAGGGCCCAGAAAAGGACCAGCCAGGCGACGACGATGAGCGAGGGGATGGGAGCCGCGCCGCCGAAACTGACTTTGCCTCCGGTCCGGATCACGGCGGCGACCGTCGTCACGAAGCTCACGGCGCCGGCCAGGAGCGAAAGCGCCATCTGCAGCGTCGAGAGGATGCAGAAGAAAAGCATCGTCCCGCTGCCGCCCACGTCCATCAGCCGTTCCCTCAGATCCCGGAAGGTGACGGCTTTCCCCTGTCCCCGGCCGTCCGGGCCCGCGGCGTCCGCCGCGTTCCGGTTTTCTTCCGCCGCCGTGCGGAGCCGCGTCAGGGGAAGGGGCGTGGGTACGTACGGTCCGCCCGTCTCCCGGGCGGGAAGCCCGGATTCCGTCTCTTCTTCCGGGACCGCCTCCGAAGGCGCCTCTTCATTATCTCCGGAGGAAACGGTTTCCGCCGCTTTTTCCGCATTCTCCTCAGCGGGAGCGGACGCCTTCTCTTCCTCCGTCTTTTCTTCCGTCAGATCTTCGTCCGCGCGTTCGGCGTCCGGAGCGTCTTCCGCGGGACGTTCCTCGTTTTCCTCCGTCCTCTCTCCGTCGGGATCGGGAAGGGTATCGCCGGACGCTTTTTCTTTCTTTTCCTCTTCCGCTTCGTCCTTCGTTTCGCCGGTCACGGCAGCGCCGCACCGGAAGCAGAAGCTCATCCCTTCTTCCAGTTCCTGTCCGCAAGTCAAGCATTTCATGGATCTTCGTTCTCCTTTCGGAAGAGTTGTTTCCATCTTTCCTGCGCGCACGCGCAGAGTTTCGTTTCCGGATCCTGTTCTTTCATATTATAAAATCGGCGCATCTTCTTGTCAAGGGCGGAAGAGGCTGCTGGCTCTTTCGATCCCCTCTTTCGCCGCCGCCCTCCGCGGTTGTTTTCTCTTCTCCCTCTCCAGCCATTCTCCGCGCCGCGCATATACTATCTGTAATATTCCCGTTTCCGGCGGCGTTTCCGCCGTTTCTCCTGTGTCTTTCTCTTGCGCACATTCTCGCGGCCGGTTTTTCGTTCCGGAATCCTTTTTCCTTGTTTTATTATTATATTATTTTCTATTGGTTGATTTTGTGTAAAGCAGATCCCTTTCTCGTTTCATTTTTGTATAGTGATTTTATTATATTTTGGTTCTTTTAGCTTTTTTATATTATTCTGCTATATTATACGGATATAGCTATTTGCTAACCCCTTGATTTTCGGATATGAAAGATTATGCATCCCCCTTGGGGGCGGATCTGCCGCCGTCAGTGTCCTTTCCGTGAGGACTCTCTTTTCCCGGCGCGATTTCCTTCTCCGTGGGTCGATCCCCGCCTTTTCCCGCCGGCGTGCGCGGGAAAACCGCCGTCCGGAGCCTCCGGCGCCCCTTTGCGTACGGTCCGGCGTCCTTTTTTCTCTCCCCTCCCCTCTCCCTCGTTTTTCAAGCTGCCGCGTCTATCCTTTCTTCCCGGCGCATAGGATGGTGCCGGACGAAACGTCGTATCCTGCGGCTGCTGATTCTTTGGGAGTGATTATGCTTTCCTGGCTTCTGTTCTTTCTCGTTCTGGTCTCTCTGATTTCCGCAGTGTTTACCAGAAGCACCGGCGCTCTGACCCCTGCGCTTCTGGAAGGCGCGCGGAACGGGGCTGCGCTGCTTCTCACGCTCGGCGGTCCCCTGGTCTTCTGGAGCGGACTTTCGGGCGTGCTCTCCGAATCCGGACTCCTTTCTTATGCGGCCCGCTTCACACGGCCGCTCCTCCTCTTTCTGATCCGCCCGCAGTCTGCGGACGACGAGCTGATCCTTCCGCTGACCGAGAATTTCTCCGCCAATCTTCTGGGCGTCGGAGCCGCCGCGACGCCGGCGGGGCTCCGCGCGGCGACTCTGCTGGACGGCCGGAAGGATGAGGAGGGCCTCGCGCGGCTCGCCCTTCTCAACTCCCGTTCGGTCCAGCTTCTGCCCTTTACCGCCGCTTCCCTCGCCTCCTCCTTCGGGGATCCGGCTCCCTTTGCCTTGCTTCCCGTGATCCTTCCGGCGTCGTTTCTCTCTCTTGCGGTCTCCTTTCTGTGCTTCGGCTTTCTCTCCCGCCTGATCCGGAGGAGACATGCGGGCGTCTGATCTTCTTCCTCCTCTGCTCCTGCTCCTGGCCTGCGGGACGGTTTTCCGGAAAACCGACGTCTACGGCGCCTTTCTCCGCGGCGCGGAGCGCGGGCTCCGTCTGCTTCCGACGATGGCGGGAGCGGTGATCCCGCTGGTCGCGATCCTGGGAATGCTGCTCGCCTCCGGGTTTCCCGCGCTCCTCGAAGGTCTTCTCGGCCCTTTGTTCTCCTCCCTCGGGCTTTCTCCGGGGCTCCTGCCGGTCGTCCTTCTGCGCCCTCTTTCGGGAAGCGCGGCGCTTTCCGCCGCGTCGGAGCTCCTGCGCGCCGAAGGTCCCCTTTCGGTTTCCTCCCGGATCGCCCTGGCGGTGCTGGCCGCCGGTGAAACCACGTTTTACGTGGCGGGGCTTTATCTGGCCGGAAGGAAGACGCGTTTTCTTCCCGCCATGCTCCTTTCGTCTCTTCTCGGCGACTTCGCGGCGCTCCTTCTGAGCTTTCTTTTAATTCTTCACTTTTTTCAGAATAGCCCTTGACAAAACAAATCCGCCTCTTTATAATGAATTCAGTCAAGGCTCCGGCGTCCGCCGCCGGCAGCCAATCGGGATACGAGGAGGTGTTTGCAGATGATCTTTGAAAAGGTGAAGGCGCTTCTGTGCGACAATCTCGGCATCGACGAAAACGACGTTACCATGGACGCGAATCTGATCGACGACCTCAATATCGACTCTCTGGACGTGGTGGAGCTGATCATGGCCGTTGAAGAGGAATTCGGGATCGAAATTCCGGACGAAGACGTGGAAAAGGTCACGACGGTCGGCAACATGGTGGACTATATTGCAAGCAAGCTCTGACAAAGCTTTTTGCCCGCGAATAAAACAAGCGTGTGCGTTGATCGCACACGCTTTCGTTTTGTCCGGGAAACGGCGGGAGGACGTTGCCGGCGCTACGACGGCTTTCCGAGCCCTCTCTTTTTGAGGATCGGCGCAAGGAGACCCGCGAGAACGCCGACCGCGGCCCCCGCGATGACCGCCGCGGCCGCCAGCGCCGGCGCGTAATACAGGACCGCCCTTCCTATCACGCAGAAGGCCACCAGAAGCTGGCCGAGGTTGTGCGACAGAGCGCCCGCGACGCTGACCGCCCACAAAAGCCCGTCGCCGAGCTTCGGATAAAGAAGGATCGTCACGAGATAGCAGCAGAGCCCGCCGGCGGCGCTGTAGAGAAGCGACGTCACCGTCCCGCAGAAGAGGCTTCCGAGCAGGATCCGGACCGCAAGGACCGCGCCGGCCCCCTTCCGGCCCAGAAGAGACGCCGCCATCAGCGTGTACAGGTTCGCAAGCCCCAGCTTGATCCCCGGCAGCGGGACCGGAGGAGGGATCTGCGCTTCGATCACAAAAGTCACCAGCGCGAGCCCCGCGAGGATCGCGGCGACCGTCAGTCGTTTCGTCTTACTCATGAGGCGCTCCGATCTCCGCATCCGGCGCCGCTTCCCGCCCTTTTTCGCGCAGGATCTCGATCACCAGCCGGTGCGGCAGGCATACGATGGGCGATCCGCTTTTCGAAATCGGACCGTGCGCCACGCAGACCCCGTCCGGGCAGTCGGCCGAAATCACGCTGATCCTGCCAGGCTCCACGCGGACCCGGTTGACGCCCGCCGCGCTTTCCACGTCGAATTCGTACGGCTCCGTGACGGCGGAAAGATCGATCCTCCGGATCTCCCTGCCGTTCAGGGTAATCCGCGCCGTGCTTCCGCCGCCGAAGGCGCGGAGCGCGATCCACGCGCCAACCGCAGCCAAAAGCAGCAGAAGGGACAGAACGATCCAGGTACTCTGCTTTTTCCACATAGAAAAAACCCCGTGAAGCGGAAATTCGGTAAATTTTCTCTTGCAAACCGCTTCTCTTTATGATATACTAATCCGTGCTGTAAACAATATTCCAAAGGAGAATCAGTCTCAATGCCGAACATCAAGTCTGCGAAAAAGCGCGTTCTCGTTACCTCTACCAAGAATCTTCAGAACAAAGCCGCGAAATCCGCTCTCCGCACCGATCTGAAGAAGTTCGATCAGGCTGCCGAAAACGGCGAAAAAGCCGAGGCTCAGGATCTTTATAAAAAGGCCGTCGTCGCTCTGGACAAGGCCGCTTCCGAAGGTCTGATCCACAAGAACAACGCCGCCAACAAGAAGAGCAAGATGACCCGCCGCCTCAATAAGCTGGCGTAAGGGTCTTCCATTGCGGCATACCGGGCGTTGCCGCCCGGCGATAAGAAGTTTCACACAACGGCAGCGGGTTTTTCTGAAACCGGCTGCTATTGTCGTATAGAAGCCTTTCCGCGCGCCGGAGAGTCCCTCCGTTCCCCATTATATCAAACCGGGCCTCGCTTTGCAAGGCCGCCGGTACCTTGCCGAAAGCAGGTATTCCCTATGCTCGACAACGTAAAGCGCTTCAGGCCGCACACGTCTCACGGGTTCGACGTGGCGGGAATGCTGTTTGTTCTGCATCTCGCCGCCGGGATCCTGATGCTCGTTCCCTATGCCCGCTACGGCGTGTGGCTGCTTCCTCTGATCTTCCTTCTTCTGGAGAAGGAAAGCGATTTCGCGCGCTTCTCTCTGGCGCAGCTTTTCTTTCTCTCGCTTCTGAACGCCGCGATCTCTCTTCTCATCGACTGGCCCCTGCGCGCGCTTCTGGACCTGATGAACCGCAGCCTTTCCTTCGGGGTCGCTCTGGCGGGAGACTTTTTCGGGCTTCTGACCACGATCCTTTCCTCTCTGGCGGGGATCCTGATCCTGATCCTGGCGCTGATCACAGGCTGGCGGGCGAAGAATTACATCCAGACCCGCATCCTGTGGGTGGGAAGCTGGGGAGAAGCTCTTTTGAAGCATATGAAATGACCGGAGAGACGGAAAACAGATCATGGAAAAGAAAACGAAAAAAATCATTACGCAAAACAAAAAAGCCCGCCACGATTATTTCGTGGAGGACGCCTTTGAGGCCGGGATCGAGCTTTCCGGCACCGAAGTCAAATCCATCCGGCAGGGCGGGATCAATCTGAAGGATTCCTACTGCATCGTCAAGGACGGCGAGCTTCTGGCCGTGGGCGTCCACATTTCTCCTTACGAAAAGGGCAACATCTTCAACCGCGATCCCCTCCGGAACCGCCGTCTTCTGATGCACAAGGGGGAAATCAACCGTCTGAACGGCCTTGTGATGCGGGACGGATTCGCACTGGTCCCCCTCTCGGTGTACTTCTCCGGGTCTCTGGTCAAGGTGGAGGTCGGTCTCTGCAAGGGCAAAAAGCTCTACGACAAGCGGGCGGATCTGGCAAAAAAGACCGCCGACCGGGAGCTGGAGCGGGACCTGCGGGAAAGGAACCGCTGAAAGCTCTGAGAGCGCCGCAAAAGAAAGCGCGCCGCGAAAGCCATCCGGCCTTCGCGGCGTTTCTTATCGGTTTTGTCTCCCGGCCTCAGACGTCCCGGTGGGGAAGCTCGGCGAGTTCCTCCCGGTTGACCGGGAGGAGGAAGATCACGAAAAGCAGGCAGAGCACCTCGGCGACGGTGCCCGCAAGCCCGCCTTCGATCCCGAACGTGCCGCCGTTCCAGAGCTCCATGCCGGCTTTGCCCGTCGCCGTGAGGATCGAGGCGTTCATGCCCCAGCCCGTTCCGCTGACGCTGATGCCCCAGAAATTGCCCTGGAAGAAGTTCCAGAAGCTGTGCAGCGCGCAGGCGCCCCAGATATTGCCGCGTTTGAGGATATAGATCCCGTAGCTCGCGCCGCAGAGAGCGATGTTCAGAAAGCCGATCAGATTGAAGCCGGGGTTCCCGAGATGGAGTGCCGCGAAGACCAGAGAGGAAACCGTGACCGCGATCCACGGGCGGTTCCGGCGGGTGATCGACACCATCAGGTAACCGCGGCAGAGCACCTCTTCGCTGGCGCCCTGGACCATGTAGCCGAGGCAGAAGAGGATCAGAAGTCCCACTGAGATCCCGGATGAAAGCCGGAAGGTGTAAGCGCCGACGGCCATGCCGGTCAGAGCTGCGATCGAGATCATCGCGAAGGTGACGCCGATCCCGATCAGATACTCCCGCAGGATATGTCCCTTCCGGAAGCCCATGGAAGGGATCCTTCTCTTTTCAAGGAACCGGCAGTAGATCCATACGCCGAGGATCATGAGTCCCGTGGAGAAGAGCGAGACCAGGGTGATCCAGACCGGCTGGTTCGACAGGATCTCGCCGATCGCCGCGAAATACGCCCCCGCGTCGCCGTCAGACAGGCGTCCCGCCGCCTCCGCAAGTTCGGAAATATGCAGGAGGAGCCATCCTCCCTCCGCGATCACCGAAGGGATCGCCTCCAGGATCCCCGCCGCGAGAAACACGGGGACGAAGATCAGAAGCTCCAGCATAAAATGAAATCCGCGCCGTCCCTCCTTCGCCTCCGCGAGCATCCGCGTTTCATCCCAGTTCCAGTGCATCTCTTTCGCCTCTTTTCCCAATCAGACGATCCCGTATTTCCGGAGGAATTTTTCCAGATTCTCTCCGTAAGCTTCCCGGTGCGTGTTCTTGCTCAGGGCGTGGGAGGCGCCGGGATAGCAGGCGAGTTCTTTTTTGCCGCGCTTTGCCTCGAAGTTTTCAAAGACCATGGCGCTGGGGACGAAGTCGTCCGCCGTGCCGTGGATAAAGAGCATGGGAAGGCTCTCGGGGATCTTCTTCACCGCCTCGACCGGTTTGACGCGGGAGAAAAGGATCCCTCCGCGCAGTCTGGAAAGAAGGCTCGCCATGGCGAGCAGCGGGAAACGGGGCAAGTGATAGACATGCTTCATGTTGAAGGCCAGCTGATCGGAAAGGTTCGAGTAGCCGCAGTCCTCCACCGCGAAGGAGAGCCGGTCGTCGCCGGCCGCGTGCAGCATGACGGTGGCCGCGCCCATCGATTCGCCGTGCGTGCCGATCACCGCGTCCCCGCCGTAGCGTTCCCGGGCGAGATCGATCACTTCGCCGACGACTTTCTTTTCCCGGTCGCCCATGGTGGTGGGGACTTTCCCGCTTTCACCGTGGTTGGGCTGGTCGTAGAGGACGGCGTCGAAGCCGAGCCGGCGGTAATCCTCCACGTATTTCATCATGCCGCAGAGGGTGCTGGTGTATCCGTGCACCAAAACGACCACCCGCCGTCTGCCGTCCGGGAAGGAAGCGCCTTCGGGTCTTTCGATATATATGCCCTTGATCTCCACTCCGGCCGCTTTGGAGGCAAAGGAGAAGGGCTCGGTTTTGATCTCCCTGCCGTACGCCGAAAGATCGACGCCGTGCTCCTGGTCGTAGGCAAGGCATTCGGCGCGGGTGTGGTTTTTCGGATGCACCACGATGCCCGAAAGGATCCAGGCGATCCCGACGAGCGCGATCAGGAAAAGTCCCGCCAGCACGGCGAGGGCGATCCATACGTATTCCATGATTCAGTTTCTCCCTTCCGGTTTTTCTCCGGCGGCACGGTTGACCACCGTCTGAAGTCTTGCGCAGGGGCTGACCGGTCTGCCCGCCAGGACGTCCTCCTCGGTAAAGACCGCCATCAGGATCTCCCGCGCGCCCATCCGGTCGTAATCGTAAGCGATATAGATCCGGCCTTCCTCATCCTCCTTGCCGTCGGGATAGCTGACCCCGACGCGGGGATCGAGCATCAGGCCGCCGATCCAGGTCTTTCCGTCGTCCTCCGAAAGCATGGCCATGAGATTGTTCCTGACGTTCCAGTCCTTCGGATCGGTGAGATAGGTGGGATTCACATGATTGACCAGAAGGATCCGGCCCGAGCGGAGCCTGCGGATGAAGAAGCGTGAATTGGGGCCCGTGTGCCCGGAAAAACCGATCCCCTCGTAGGTTTTCCCTCCGTCGGAGGAAAACGCCTGACCGATGCCGTCCTTGGTCCGCACCAGGACCCAGAGCCGGCCGTCCCGCAGCTCCACGACCATATGCTCGTCAAAGCCGCGGCGGGGCACGTCCACGCCGCCGGCCCGCGTGAAGGTTTCCCCCCGGTCGCAGGAACGGTAAAGATTCGCAAGGGCTTCCTCACGAAGCTCCGGATGCTCCTCCGACGGCTTCATGAACCCGCTCGTCCACAGGGCGACCGGCAGGAGCCAGTCTCCGTTTTTCAGGACCGTGGGCTTGTTGAGCATCAGGCCGTTGGCGATCCTCCGGGGAGCCGTGAAGAGAAGCTCCTCTCCGTCCGGATCGTCGCACCGGGCCGTCCAGACGCCCGCCCTTCCGTCGAAGGTGTCTTTGGACTGGGTCCAGAAAAGCCAGAGCCTTCCCAGCGGGTCGATCCACACCGCGGGATCGAAGCACCGGACCGCAGGATCTTCGTGCCTGACCAGGATCAGGCCGTCGGTGAAGCTTTTGCCGTCGTCGTCGCTCTTCTCCAGGATGACCACGTTGCCGGGCTCCTCGGTGACGCCGCCGGAGTACCAGCAGACGAAGAGCCTTCCCCCCGCCGTCTTTTCCAGCGACGGGATCCCCTGCCAGCGCCGCCCGGCGGTGAGATAAGCGGGGATCGTGTGGTTCCGCAGGATTTCCGCAGGTCGCAAAGCCGTTTCCATAAGTACCTTTCCTCTCTCAGATCGTTCTGTCATTCTTGGAAAAGCGAAAGCCTTACGAGGGGTCGGCCGGGGCTTCGGTCTCGTACAAGGGCGCCGCAGGATCGAACTCCTGCTTCCGGTAGGTGACCGAGCCGATAGGCCTTCCCGAAAGGCCGTATTTCGGATGTACGCCGAAGAGATTGACGTACCGGGCGAGATCGTCCTTTTCCGCCTCCATGGCCGCCATCACCGCCACCGCCGCATGCACGTCGTCCAGAGCCCGGTGGGTGTTGGGCGTGGCGAGCCGGTAGGCGTTGACCGCGTCCCCCAGTCTGTGGGGATAAGGCATCCTGTCCCGGTAGACCGTCAGGATGTCCAGGAAACGGACGCCCCGGAGCGAATCGGCCTTTCCCTCCCGCTTCAGGAAATAAAAAAGAAAATTCAGATCGAACTGCGCGTTGTAGGCTGCGATCAGCGTCTTCTTCTCCCCGATCATGGCGGCGAACGCCTCCGCCGCCTCCGCTTTGGGGACCCCTTCGGAGGCAAGACGCGCGGGCGTGATGCCGGTGAGCCGTGTGATCTCCGGCGGGAGAAGCTTTCCCTCCGAGAGGGCGATGAGAAAATCCGCCTCCACCTCTCCCCGGGGCGAAAGGGAGGCCATGCCGAGCTCGATGATCTCGTCCCGCACCGGGCTGATCCCGGTGGTCTCGGTATCGAGGACCAGGATCTGATCGAATTCCCGAAACAGCCGGTCAAACATCGGCCTTCCCCCTCTCTTCCGTCTGATGGGCGCCGCGCCTGTCCGCAGCAACGTTATTCTATCACAGAAGCGCCGCTTCTTCAACCGTTTTCCCCGTTTTCTTCCCCTTTCCCCGCCGGGCTGCGCCCGTAAAGTTTACAATTTGTTTACAATTCAAGCTCGATTTGTTACAACTTTGTTACAAGTCGGATACAACTCCCCTTTATACTGGCTTCAAACCAGCAAAGGAGAGGGCCCATGAGAGAGGATCTGCCGATCATTGAGGATGCGCGCCGTCCGGCGCGGCGCGAAAAAAACGCCGGAGAGGAGATCCGGAAAAGCGGCGCGCCTCCCGCCGGAGGAAGACCGGGGAGACGCCGCGGAAAGCCCGGACCGGGAGGCTTTCACCGCACCCTGATCCGGCGGAAGCGGCTTCTTTTGCCGTTCCTGTTTCTTGCGGCCGTTCTGTTCTTTCTTCTTCCCCGGTGGTTCCGCGGATGCGGCGCGGCGGAGACGGAGGACGCACGGGGCGCGTACCGGTTTTCTCCGCGGGAATCCTCCGCTCTCCCGGACCGGGAGGAGGAGGGGGAATCCGGCGTTCCCTCCCCCCGTCCGATCCCGGCGGAGGAGCAGGATCCCCTGCTGCTGGTGAACCGGGATCACCCTCTGCCCGCGGATTACGTTCCCGAGACAGCGGCGCTCCGGTACGGGATGGCCTCGTCCCGGCTCTGCCTTGACGATCTGCAGGACATGATGGACGACTGCCGGGCGGCAGGCCTGCGGCCTCTGATCTGTTCCTCCTACCGCTCCTATGAAAAGCAGGAGGAGCTCTACCGGAACAAAATCAAATTCTATCAGGACCGGGGCGAGCTTCCCAGCGAAGCGATCAGACTCGCCTCCCGGGTGGTGGCCCCGCCGGGCGAAAGCGAGCATCAGACCGGGCTGGCCTTCGACATCGTGGACGAGGGATATCAGCTCCTGGACGAAAAGCAGGAGCGCACGAAGGTCTCCCTGTGGCTTCACGAAAACGCGGTGAAGTACGGCTTTATCGTCCGTTACCCTCCGGAGAAGACGAGCGTGACCGGCATCATCTACGAGCCCTGGCATTACCGGTACGTGGGAAAAGAGATCGCAGAGGAGATCTCCTCGTCCGGGCTTACGCTGGAGGAATATCTGAAAAGCGGGCGGGAGGAATGATTCTCCTTTCGCCGCGCTTTCCCGGGGATCCGCCCTTCCTCCCGGAGGATCCCCGTTTTTTCTTGACAAGGCCGCGCGCGCCGTGATAGGATAGCAGTGAAAAAGCCGTCCTTTCGGTATTGTGAAAGAAGGTCATCGATATGAAGTTTCTGGGCACCTCCGCGGGAGAAGGGATCCCCGATCCCTTCTGCACCTGCCCGATCTGCGAAAACGCACGGCGCGTCGGAGGAAAGGAGCTTCGCACCCGCTCCTCCTTCCTGCTGGATGAAGAGACGATCATCGATCTCGGCGCCGACTACTTCGCCCAGGCGCGGGATCACGGCCTCCGGCTGGACAAACTCCGCACCGTCCTTCTCACCCACACCCACGACGATCATTTCAACTACACCTTCTTCTGGGAACGCTCGGTCAAGCGGGCGGGGACCGGCGAACCTCTGACCGTGATCCTCTCGGAGGAAGGGAAGCGCTATTTCGACGAATTCTACGTCCGCTCCCCCGCGCTCGGCTCGGAAAGGCTCCTTTCCCCTCCCAACGCCGTCCTGCGGGCGGTGAAGCCCGGCGTCCCCTTCGAGGCAGGCCCCTACCGGGTGACGCCGCTGCGCGGACGCCATTCCACCGCCTTTGAAAAGAACAGCACCAATTATCTCGTCGAACGAAACGGCGAAAGCCTGTACTACGCTCTGGACTCCGGATACTTCACGGAGGAGACCTTCGAGGCCCTCCGGGGCAGACGTCTCACCTACTTCATCGGCGAATGCACCTTCCCGGTGGATTTCGATTACATGACGAGAGAAAGCGGTCACATGGACAAAAAGCGCTTCGTGGAGAATCTGGACAGGCTCTATGAGATCGGCGCGATCGACGAAAAGACGAAGATCTACGCCACGCACATCAGCCCCTTCGGTTCCACCCACGAGACCCTTTCGGCCTTCTTCGCCTCCCTCGACCGGCCGTACCGGGCGGAGGCGGCCTACGACGGACTCGAGCTTCCCGCCCTGGGATAAAGCCCGGCGCGGAAAAAGGCCGGCCGAATGGAATTGCGCTTTCGGCGAAGAGATGATACAATAAAAGAAACGATCGGCGGGACGGCCCTTCGCCGTCCCGCGCTTTTTCAAAAGGAGGAAAGATCATGCTGAACTACGTCCACAGCATTCCCACGAAGCTCTTCTTCGGCAAGGGGCAGATCTCGCATCTTTCCGATGCGCTGAACACCTTCGGCAAAAAGGTGCTTCTGACCTACGGCGGCGGCTCGATCAAGAAGAGCGGGCTCTACGATGAAGTGAAAAAGATCCTGGACGAGGGCGGATTCGCCGTGACAGAGCTTTCGGGCATCGAGCCCAATCCCCGGATCGAATCGGTGGAAAAGGGCGTCGCGCTCTGTAAAGAAAACCAGATCGACGTGATCCTGGCCGTGGGCGGCGGAAGCACCATCGACTGCTCCAAGGCCATCGCCGCCGGCGTTTATTACGAAGGGGACGATCTCTGGCAGATGGTCCGGGAGGCCGATCACATCCGGAAGGCGCTGCCGCTGGTAGATATCCTGACCCTCAGCGCCACCGGATCGGAATTCGATCCCAGCGCCGTGATCTCCAACCTCAAGACCAACGAAAAGCTGGGCGGCACCTTCACCTACCCCGCCTTCTCCATCTGCGACCCGACCTACACCTTCACGGTTTCCGCCTATCAGACCGCCGCGGGCTCGGCCGATATCATGAGCCATATTTTCGAGGGTTACTTCTCCCGCACGCCGGACAGCGATCTTTCGGACGGCATCGCCGAAACCATCCTGAAATCGGTGATCAAGAATCTGCCCGCCGCCCTGAACAATCCCGATGATTACGAGGCGCGCGCCAATCTGATGGCCAATTCCTCGGTGGCCTGCTCGGGCATCCCCGAATACGGCAAGGCCTCCACCGGCTGGCCCTGCCACACCATGGAGCACGAGCTTTCGGCCTACTACGACATCACCCACGGCGTGGGCCTTGCCATCCTGACGCCGAGATGGATGCGCTTCATCCTGAAAAAGGATCCCTCCTGCTCCTGGCGCTTTGTGCGCTTCGCGAAAAACGTGTGGGGACTTCAGGGCGGGGACGACGCCGCCCTGGCCGAGGCGGGCATCGCCGCCCTCGAAGCATTCTTCCGGAGCGCCGGACTTCCCGGCAACCTGACGGAGCTCGGCATCACCGACGAATACTTCCGCGCCATGGCGGAGCATGCCAACGTCGACAATTTCCTGGCAGACGCCTTCGTGCCGCTCACCAACGACGACATCGTCGAAATCTACAAGGCCTGCCTCTGATTTCTCTTTCCCGAACCGAAAAGCTCCCGGACCGCGGTCCGGGAGCTTTTTCTTTTGCCGTTTTTCAGCGCAGCTCGATCCCCAGAGTGTGGGAAAGCTTCCGGAGGATCTTTTCGACGATCTTGTCGATCTCCTCCGCGGTGAATTCATGATCGTCGGGGGTGAAGACCAGGTTGAAGGCCATGCTCTTCTTCCCCTCTCCGATGGCCGCCGAGCGGTAGACGTCGAAGAGCTCCACCCGCGTGAGATACTTCGAGGAGGAGGCGATGGCCGACCTGACGGCTTCGGCGGTGGTCTCCTCCGGCGTCACCAGGGCGAGATCGCGCTTTTCGGTGGGATAGCGCGGCACCGGGCGGTAGACCAGCTCGTCGGTCAGCTTCCCGAGGAGCTTTGCCGCATCCATCTCCAGGAGGAACACCGGCTTTTCCACCGCCAGCTCCCCGGCCACCTCGTAGGAAAGCTTGCCGAGGAAGCCTACCTCTTCCCCGTCCAGAAGGATCTTCGCGGTCATGCCCGGATGCAGAAAGGGCTTTTCGGTCTTTTCATAGGTGAATCGGACGCCGAAGGCCTTCGCAACGGCTTCGGGCGCGCTCTTCATGGTAAAGAAGGTCTCCCCGTCGCCGAAGGCCGCGGCCGAGAGCATCGCATGCTCCTCGGGATAGCTTTCCAGGGGGAGCTTATCCGCGAGGAAAATATTCGCCGATTCAAAGAAGCGGCCCTCGGTGTTGCCGCGGCGCAGATTGCGGACCACGGCGTTCAGCATGGAGGGAAGCAGCGTGGTGCGCATCAGGGAAAGATCCTCGCTGATGGGGTTTTTGATGCGGATCGCCTTTCTTTCGGGGGCGTCGGGGGCAAAATGCATCATATCCAGATCCTTCGGCGAGAAGAAGGAATAGAAAATGGATTCGTAGAAGCCGGCCTTGGCCAGGGTGTTTTTCAGCTTCAGGAGCTTCTTCTGTCCGGCGTTCAGGCCGCCCGGGGTGACCTGAGCGCTGTCAAGGAAGCGGGGCACAAGATGCTCGTATCCCCAGGAACGCACGACTTCTTCGGCGATATCCTGGGCGTGATCGTCGATATCCTCCCGGTAAGCGGGCACCAGGAGCGAAAGCGTATCCCCGTCGATCTCCGGCGCGAAGGAAAGCGCGGAAAGGCTCTTCAGGATCTCTTCGCGCGGGACGTCCACGCCGAGGATCCCGTCGATCCTCCCGAGACTGACCTTGAGAGGCCGCGGCTCCACGCGGGAAGGATCGGCGGCGAAGCGGGCGGCGGTTTTCGACACGCGGCCGCAGCCCAGCTCTTCGATGAGGTGCAGCGCGCGCTTCATGCCCATTTCGGTGGACCATTCGTCCACGCCCTTTTCAAACCGCGCGCTGGAATCCGAATTCTGGCCCAGGGCGCGGGCGGTGTGCCGGACGTTGTCGCGGGCGAATTTCGCCGCCTCGAACACCACGCCGCACGTACTCTCCTTGATTTCGGAATTGAGGCCGCCCATGATCCCGGCCAGAGCTACCGGACGCACGCCGTCGCAGATCACGAGGTTTTCGGGGTTCAGAGCGAAGGTCTTTTCGTCCAGAGTGACGATCTCCTCACCCGGCTTCGCGCGCCGGACGACGATCTTTCTTTCCCGGAGATCGGCCAGATCGAAGGCGTGCATCGGCTGACCGAATTCCTTCAGGACGTAGTTGGTGATGTCCACCACGTTGGAGATGGCGTTGATGCCCACCAGCTTCAGTCTTCTCTGCATCCACGCCGGAGACGGCGCGATCTTCACGTCCGACACGTAATGGCCGAGATACCGCGGGCAGAGATCGGGGGCTTCCACCTCCACCGAGAAATCGATCTCCTCCCCGTTCTCCGTATAGTCCAGAGCGGGCAGGCGGAAGGGCTTGTTCAGAACGGCCGCCACCTCCCGGGCGACGCCGATCATGCCCTGACAGTCGGGACGGTTGGCGGTGACGGCGATGTCGAAAATCGCCTCGTCCAGACCCAAAAGCGGCTTCACGTCCTCGCCGGGGACGGCGTCCTCCGGCAGGACCAGAAGACCGACGTATCCCGCGCCGGGGTAAAGCTCCTCCGAAAGGCCCAGCTCCACGCCGGAGCAGAGCATGCCTTCGGAAAGCTCGCCGCGCAGTTTTCCCTTTTTGATGGTCATCAGACCCTCCACCGTCACGTGGTCCCGGGCGGTGGCGTAGACCTGCGCGCCCTCCAGGGCGACCGGATATTTCCCGCCGGGGCGGACGTTGTCGGCGCCGCAGCAGATCTGGAGAACGCCTTTTTCTCCGCAGTCCACCTTGCAGACGCTGATATGCGTATCGGGGATCGGATCGGCCGAAAGGACCCGGCCTACCACGACGCCGCGGATATCCCTGCCGGTTTCGATCAGTTCCTCCACTTCGAATCCCGCGGAAAAGAGTTTCCTTTCAAGCTCCTCGGGAGACACGTCGATCTCCACGTAATCCTTCAGCCAAGAAAGCGGTGCCAGCATATTGTTTCTCCTTTCCCGTCAATCGCGGAACTGCGATGCGAAGCGGGTGTCCGATTCGAACAGCGCCTTGATGTTGTTGATGCCGTATTTCAGCATGGCGATCCGTTCCACGCCCATGCCGAAGGCAAAGCCCGAATACTCCTCCGGGTCGATGCCGCAGTTTTCCAGGACGTGCCGGTTCACGATCCCGGCGCCCAACACCTCGATCCAGCCGGTGCCCTTGCAGAGCTTGCAGCCCTTGCCGCCGCAGGCGAAACAGGAAACGTCCACCTCCACCGACGGTTCGGTGAAGGGGAAGTACGAGGGACGCAGGCGGGTCTTCACGCCCTTTCCGAAGATCTTTTCGGAGAAGGTGTCCAGCATCCCCTGCAGGTCGCAGACCGAGATCCCCCTGTCCACCACCAGGCCCTCCATCTGCGTGAACATGGGCGAATGGGTGGCGTCGTCGTCCGAGCGGAAGACCTTTCCGGGCGACAGGACCTTGATCGGGGGCTTTTTCGCCTCCATCACGTGGATCTGCCCCGCCGAGGTCTGGGTCCGGAGCAGGAATTCCTCCGAGAGATAGAAGGTGTCCTGCATGTCCCGGGCGGGATGATCCTTCGGGGTGTTCAGTGCGGTGAAGTTGTAATAGTCGTTTTCGATCTCTCTTCCCTCGTAGATCTCGAATCCCATGCCGGCGAAAACGTCGATCAGCTCGTTGATCACCAGAGTGTCGGGATGCAGGGCGGCGAATTTCGTCTCCTCCGCGGGAAGGGTGACGTCGATATCCTCCGCCGCATTCTTTTTCAGGAGCTCCTGCTTCCGGATCCTCTCGTCGGTCTCCTGGAAGCGGACGGTGGCCCATTCCTTCAGCTCGTTGATGAATTTGCCGACGGCGGGACGGTCCTCCTTCGGCACTTCTCTGATGATCTGCATCAGTTCGGCGATCCTGCCCTTGCGGTTGTCCAGGATCACCTTTCTGAATTCATAGAGAGACTTCGACGATTCGTAGGTCCCGATCTTCTTTTCCACCTCTTCGCGGATCGCGAGGAGCCTTTCCCTCACCGAGCCGGGAGCGGCGGCAAAGGAGAGCTTTTCTTCCGGCGTTGCCATGCGATTCTTCCTTTCGTATTTCGTCTTTTTCTTCTGCGTGCAGGAGTCCGTAAAAAAACGCTCCCATCCCTTTCAGGACGGGAGCGCAGACTTGCGTTTCCGTGGTACCACCCGAATTCCGGGAGAAGACCTCCCGGCGCTTTCTTTCCGTCTGTAACGGGACGACCCGCAGCGCACTACCAGGCGGCATGACCGTCCTTCCCGCGCCGTGCTCCGGAGCGAAGGCCGCCTTTTCCCTCCGCAGAGACCGCTTTCAGCCGGGGCGGTCCTCTCTTTGCCGCGGAGCCCCGGAAAAGGGGCAAACTCCATCCACGCATCTTTTCAGTATACGCGTCAGTATATCACGCCGCGGCGGCTTTGTCAAGCCGTCAAAGCGCGTAAAGCACCCCGGCGTTGCGCAGCGACGGATCCTCCACCCGGTCGTTTACCGAATAGGCGTGCTTTTCCAGGTCCATGCAGACCGCGCCGGTCAGCTCTTCCTCCCTGAGGGCTTCGATGATCATTCCCGCGATGTCCTCCACGATCTCCGCCTTGCTTCCGGCCAGATCCCGGCCGTTGTCGGTGGTGATGAGGAATTCCAGGGTGTCCGCCAGCTCCGGGAAGCGCGGAAGACCGCGCATCGCCCGGAAGCTCCACTTGTAGAAGGGGCGGTAGACGCGGTTCAGAAGAAAGACCGTCTGCATGGTCCGGTCGGCGAATTCGAAGATCGCGAGCTGCGCGGCGCCGGTCTCTCCGTGGGCGAGGGCGCGGGAGTAGTTATACTGTCCCGCCTGACCCATCAGGAGAAGGTTCGCCGCAAGCTTTTTCTTCCGGACGTCCTCCGGATACCGGGCGAGCTTTTCCCGGAGCCGGGAGACCCTTCCCGCCCCGTCGAAGAAAACCTCGCCGTTCACGGCTTCCGCCAGCGCATATTCGGGCACGCGGAGCCACTCCTCCGCCGTTTCGGGGCCCTCCGGGAATCCGGTCTTTTCCCGGAAGAAGTCCTCCGTGCGCACGACCCCGCGCCTTGCGCCGCCCACGGGGGAAAGCATCCCGCGGGAAAAGCCTCCGAATTCCTTCGGGAGCTTCGCATAGGCGCGCTCCAGCAAGAATGCCTCCCTCCGGCCGACCTCTTCCTCGCCGGGAAGCAGGATCAGGAAGCCGGGCTCCAGATCGTGATCCCGGGACACCTCGTCGTCAAAGCCGAAGCATTCGGATCCCGATCCGAAAAGTCCGGCGGCGATCTTCGGAAGAAGCTCCGGGAACTCCTTTTCCAGCATTTCTTTCCCGAAGGTCCCGTAATACTCTCTTGCAAGCTCAAGTCCTTTCATAGATCCTTTTCGCCTCCTCCCGAAACTCCTTCGCCGCGCGGAACCAGCCGTAATAGGCGAAGGTCGGCGCGCATTTTTCCATCGTAAAGGCGGTATACCCGTTTTTCGGCAGGGACGGCGTTTTGAGGAGCCTTTCCGCCTCCTCCAGGAGGGCGAAGATCTCCTCCTCCGCCTCCTCTCCCCGCTCGGCCTCCCGGGCGTCGGCCAGATTCAGAAGGGTCACCGCCCGTTCCAGCTCTCCGTTTTCGACCTTCTCCATGATCCGGAGAGCGCGGTGATAATACTCCGCCGCCTCCCGGAAGCGGCCGGTCGCCGCGTAAGCCAGCGCCGTGTTGTTGTACAGTCCGCCGAACCGCGGGTCCTCCGGGGAAAGCCTGGCCCGGTAGATCTCTCCCGCCCGTTCGTAATACGGCACGGCCTTTTCGGCCATGCCGAAGGAATTCAATACCGTGCCGACGTTGAGAAGGGTCGTGCCGCCGGTGACCGCGTCCGAAAGCCGGAGAAGCTCCACGAGCTTTTCGGCTCTCTCCGCTTCCCGGAGCGCTTCCTCTCTCTTTCCGTTTTTCCGGAAATAGCCCATCCGCTCGTTCCGGAGAGCGAGTTCTCCCTGCAGGTCGTTCCCCGCTTCGGCCTCCCGGAGCCAGTAGTCCAGGTGCCGTCCGGCCGCTGCCTGGTCGTCGTGCTCCAGATACTGATCGAGTTTTTCCATCACCCGTCCCACCGGAATGGGCGAAACAGGCGGCTCCGGCTTGTAAAAATCCGGGTCGAAGGGGCAAACGGGTTCCCGGTACTCCTCGGGCCGAAGCGATTCCTTTTCCGTCATATCGTCCTCCGTGTCAGCATTTTTCCAGATACAGGGTCAGAAGACCTTTCCCCCGCAGGGCGAAGGAGATCTCTCCGGTCCTTCCCAGGCTTTTGATCTTCTTCTCCTCCAGCGTCGCCTCAAAGACCTCAAAGTCCCCGGGCAGCGCAAGGGAGAGCCTTCCCTGCCGCTCCTCCTCTTCCGTGTTCAGGATGCGCACCACCAGCGCCTCCTTTTCCGGAACCTTATAGAAGGCTGTGACCCGAAGCCCCTCGCCCAGGAGAGTGAAGAGGCTCCCCCGATCGGGAAGGCGCTTTTCGGGCTTTCGATAGTCGGGCATGACGGATTCCTCCGGGGCGCGCCCGACCGCGGCGAAGAGGGGATTCGTGAGTCCCGACGCCGCGCGGATCAGGGCGGGGACCTTCCTTTTCCCGGGGATCAGCATCAGGTCGTAATCGATCGGGACGAGATTCTGCGCCTCGTTCATCCGGTATTCCGGCGTCCGCGCGAAGACCGCCGTATCGATGGCGTCGTTGGCGCGCAGGAGCGTCAGCGCCAGAGCCCGCGCGCGGTCGTCGATCACTTCGTATTCGAAGATCCCCCGCGCAGCCGCCGCAAGCCCGCCCGAAGGGGAGACGACGCCGGCGTAATCCTGCATCGGGAAGGTGGCGTAAGCCTGTTCTTCGGGCAGATCGGGATCGTAAGGCACGCGGATCGGGCGGAAGACCGTATCGAAGGCCTGGCCGCCGAAGGATTCCTCCGCATCGGAAAGATACGTGGGGAAAAGGACGCGCAGGCGATGGTTCCGGCTCCGGTTCTCCACCGTAAGCGAAAGATCGGCTTCCCGCGCGCCTTTCCGGAGACCGATCACCGCCGTCACGCGGAGAGGCTTTTTCTCTTCGCTCCGGCGGGTGCGGTCCCCGCTGATCCCGTCGGGAACGGAGATCGTCACCGCGACCTTCATCGCCGCGCCGAGCGGCGTATCGTATAAGAGCCCGCTTTCGGCGGACGCCGCGACGGAGGTGATCACGCCCGGTTCCTTTTCGGGCGGAATGTGGACGTAAACGCTTCCGGCCTCGCCGGCATCCTCCAGAAGGAACTGGCCCGGATAGGTCCTTCCCTCCGGAAGGTCGGTGAGATCGAAGGTGCCGTTGGGATTCAGGCGGATGCGGAGAAGGCCGTTGTCGAGGACGCCGGGCTCCGCCGCGAAATACGCGTACCGCCGGTTTTGAAGTCCTTTCGCCTTTTTCCGCGGCGCAAGCCGCAGCCGGAGCCACCCGCCGCCGGGGATCTCCGGGAGCTCGGCGAGAAGACGCACGTCGGTCTTTTCTCCCCAGGTAGGATGGCCGCGGCGGGGGTTGTAGCGCACGTCGCCGGTCGCGGCGCTGTCCAGGATCGCGTGAGGGATCTCGCGTCCCCCGGCGTCCAGAAGGGCGAAGTTCTCGTCCCCGAAGCCGCGGGGGATCTGCAGATCGAGACGTACGACGCCTCCCCGGGCGTCCGATGAAAGGTTCAGGATCCAGACCGAGGGCTCCTCCTCCCCGAGGGAGGCGAGATAGCGGAAGCTTCCTTCCGCGCACTGCTCCGCAAGCGACATCGCCGCGCCGTAGCGCGCCATGACCTGCTCGAACACCTCGTCGACCGACGAACAGCCGAGGCTGTCGTGGGCGTGGTTTTCCAGAAGATACCGCCAGGCGCGCGTCAAAGCCCAGTCGGGATGCTCCGCGCCGAAGAGCCACGCCGCCGCGGCCATGGGCTCAAGGCGGCGGACCAGGAAGCGCTCAGATTCGTAGTGGCGCTTCTTTTCCCGCGGGTGCAGAGCGTTGGTGGATTCCAGGATCGATTCGCGGGTATAAAGAAGCTCTCCCCGGACGCGGAGCGGCTGCAGGCCGCGTTCCCCGTAATCCTTTTTTACCGCGTCCGCGTATTCCATGGGGGTGCTCTGCTTCGCCTCGGCCTCCGGGTAAAGGGCGTTGAGCTTTTCGATCACGGCGAACAGCTCTTCCTCCGCGAAGGAATGGTCGATGCCGTTGAGCCAGAGGCGATGGACGCTGTCGGTCTTGTAATCCCGGAGCTTCCGGAGAGCCTCCACCCGGCTTCGGAGCCCCGCCCGGTGAAAAACGACCCCGTCGATGGTCTCGTCGAAGTCTTCCTCCTCCAGGGGCAGTGCGGTGGCTTCGCCGTAGCCGTCGTTGGTATAGAACATATGGACGGTCGTGCCGTCGGCTCCTTCCCAGAGAAAACAGCTCCGTGCTTCCTTGGGCATGCCGCGCCAGGCCATGACGTCGGTTATCCCGAAGCCCTTGAGGATCTGCGGAAGCTGGGAGGTGTGGCCGAATTCATCCACCTCGTAGGAAAAGCGCATCGCGCCGCCGAGCCTTTCCGATTCCCGGACGCCCGCCTGAAGATTGCGGATCAGTCCTTCTCCGCCCACCAGGTTTTCCAGCGGCTGGGTATACCAGGGTCCGGGAAGGAGCCTTCCTTCCCGGACGAGCCTTTCCACCCGCGGCCGCATGCCGGGCTTCGCCTCCAGATAATCGCCGATCATGGCGAACTGGCCGTCCAGGACGAACCGGTAGCGCTCCTCGCGCTCGAGAAGCGCCACGAGCCGGTCGCACAGTCTTACCAGCCGTACCAGATATTTTTCGTGGGACTGGTACCATTCCCGGTCCCAGTGAGTGTTGCTGATCAGATGGAATACCTCTTTCTTTTCCATAACCGACTCCTTTCCGAAAAGCGGGCGGCGCCTCGCCCGGTCAGATGGCGGGCATTTCGGTCCCGCCGTTCACCGGCAGATGGGCGCCGGTGATAAAGCTTGCCAGGTCGCTTGCCAGGAAAAGCACGGCGTTGGCGATCTCCTGATCGGTGCCGCGCCGGGCCAGAGGCACCGACGCCTCGTACTTCGGATCCCGTTCGGTGTGGGCCGCCCGGTCCCGTTCGCTGATCGTCCAGCCCGGCGCCACCTGGTTGACCGTGACGCCGAAGGGGCCGACCTCCTTCGCGAGCACCCGCATCACCCCGTCCATGCCGCGCTTGCCCGCGTCGTAGGCCGACTCGGTCTTTCCGCAGCGCATGGCGCATTCGGTGTTGATGCCGACGATCCTGCCGTACCCCTGCTCCTTCATGTGGGGCACGAAGGCCTTCGCCATGAAGACGTTCTGCAGGACGCAGGTCCGGAACTGGCTTTCGTAGTCCTCGACCGGCTGGTCCAGCACCTCTTTCCAGGCATACTGGGCCACCGCGGCGGTCACGTAGATGTCGGGAAGGGTGAATTCCCGCTCGATCTTTTCCTTCATCGCCATGACCGAGGCGAGGTCGCCCATGTCGGCCTCGGCCGTGAAGGTCCGCACACCGGTCTCCTCCCGGATCGCGGCGGCGATCTCCTCCGCCTTTTCGGGGCGGGAAAAGCTGTGCAGGATCACGTCGGCCCCCGCGCGGGCCAGGGTGGCCGCCATCACGCGGCCGAGGTCTCCGCTGGCTCCGGTGACCAGCGCGGTTTTTCCTTTCAGATCGACAGGGATCATTCCGTTTCCTCCTTTTCTTCCGCGAGCGCGAAGCGCGGGATCTTTTCTTCAGAGTTCAATAGCTTTTATCTCCATCGGTTCAAGCTCTATATCCTCAATCAGGACCTCCCCGCCCCGCGTCACGCGGACCGAGGTCCTCTGTCTGCCGCTGTAAAGATTCATCAGGAAGAGCATCCTTCTCCCCTCTCCGTCTTCCAGAAGCGAGGTGAAGATATTGCGGTTTTCGGAGAACGCCGTCTTCTTCGCGCCGAGACGCGCGAGAAGCGACTCCAGAAAGACCGGCTGCGTGAAGCTCGTCATCATGAAGTCGGCGCCGAAGAAAACGGCCTGCCCCTTCCCGAAGGGGCGCCGGAAGACGAAGACCGCGCCGCCGTCGGCGTCCCGCGCCAGGACCTCCGCGTCGGGCGGAAGGGCTTCGGCCTCGGTCACCGCGTTCATGCCGTAGACGCATCCGACCCCCTCGGCGAAAAGGGCGCGCAGGGTCTTTCCGGACTTTTTGAAGACCGCGCCGCCGAAAAGCGGCGAAAGGAGGTCCGCCGGGCGGAATTCCTGATCCCGGTCGGGGATCACCGGCGTGAGGATCAGCTTCCCGCCCTTTTCCACGAAGGAAAGGATATTCTTCTGCGCCGCCTCCGAAAGGGCTCCCGAGACCGGGACGACCAGCGGGAGTTCGGGATCAAGCTCTTCTGTAAGCAGCGTCATCGCCGGGGCGCAGGCGGAGCACATCAGGGCGTAGAGCCAGCCGCGCTCCAAAAGCTTTCCTGCCTTCCCGCCGCCGTAGGAGAGCTTTTCGCAGTCGCAGTCGATCGACCGGATCCCCTCCCACTCGAAGCCGATATTGACCGATGCCGCCCGCCGGCTGCGGGCAAGCCAGGCGTGCTCCGTCAGGAAGCGGCCGAAGGCGAAGAGCGCGCCGTAGGTCTCGTTTTTCGATCCGTCGGCGCGGATGTGGGCGTTGTAGTCGTAAATATCCGCCGTATTGCCGGTCCCCGGATAGTTGGGACCGCCGGTGTATACGTAGTAATTGACCCCCTTGAGCCCGAGGGCGAGATTGGTCATGTAGCAGGCCAGAAGGTCCTCCTTCAGGATGGGCGGCGTGTCCGACGGAGACCCGCCCGGCATTTCCAGCACCGTGGGCGGCATGCCGAAGGCGCGGAGCATCTCGTTGCCCAGAAGGATCTTCAGGGCGTACTGGGGCGTGGGGCTGTTCTGCGCCCAGGTGGCGTCCAGATTGTAATAGTGATCGCTTCCGAGAAGGAAGTCCTTCCCCATCCTTTCCACCGTCTCCCGGAAGCGGGGATTTTCGCGGGGATTGGCCGAATTGTGGCAGATCGGTCCCGTGAGCCCGTCCTCCCGCATCCACGAGGCGAGCAGCGCGGAGTATTCCGCGACCGTCGAGAAATAGAAATCGTAATAGTCCTTCCGCCGTCTGGCCGAGAAGAAGGACGCGCCGTCCTCCCTTTCCGGCTTTGCCTCGCCGAAGGAAGTCCACGCGGTCCCGTGCGCCGCGTTCAGAGCCTTGACCGTCCCGTATTTTTCCCGGAGGAAGGAGGCGTAGCGCCCGTCCTCTTTCCCGAAGCCCATGGTCTCGGGGTTGTAATCGGGGCCGGAAAACCACATGTGGATCCCGGAAAGCTCGTTGTCGGTCTGAAGAAGGGCCACCGGCCCGCCGTTCGACGCCATATAGGGCCTTACGACCCCGGCAAAGGCTTTATAGTATTTTCTCGCCTTTTCCAGAAAGAGCGGGTGCAGGTAAGAGACGCTTTCGTCCCGGAAGGGCTTTCCCGCGGGGTCGGTCGCCCGGATCACGGGGTAGTTACGGATCAGCCAAGTCGGCAGTCCGTCGTTTACCAGCTCGGAATACTGATACGGGCCGGGCCGGAGGAGCACCAGAAGCTCCTTTTCGCGGCACAGCTCGAGAAAGCCCTGAAGGTCCCGCTTCTCTCCCCGGTCGAAGAGGATCGTCCCCTCCTCCGGCTCGTGGATCAGCCAGGGCACGTAGGTGGCGAGGGCGTTGCCCCCGGCCTCCTTGAAGAGATCCATCCGGCGCGCCCAGTCTTCTTCCGGCACGCGGAAATAGTGGAATTCCCCCGAGACGAGGAAACCCGGCTTCCCGTCGAAGGTGAAGCCGCGCTCGTCAAACGCAAGCCTTTTCATATCCGCTCTCCTTCCGGCCCGTTTGTCCGTTTCTTCCGCTCTATTGTATCATGAGGCGCTTCGCTTTGCAAATGCCATCTTGTTGAGTCGCGGCGTTCCGTGGTACAATACCCATCGTTTTTTCACCCCCACTTTTTCTTCTGAAAGGCGGTCATTTATGGCGCGCGACCCGTCCCGTTCCTTCTTCGCTCCCCTCTGGTACGAGGAATTTCCCTGCAAGAGCTCCTCCTGCCGCGCTCTCTGCTGCAAAAGGCGGCACATCGCCCTATCGATAAACGAATACTCCTGGCTTTGGGGAATGGAGATCTCGGAAGAGCTTCACCGGAGAATCGAGGGCTCCTTCTCGCTCCCGGAGATCACCTCGGAGGAGCGGTACCGTCTGTTCTCCCCCAACTGGTTCGGGAATTGCCCGATGTTCGACGCGGACGGCCTCTGCCTTCTCAAAAAGGAGGCCTGCGATGAGGCGCTGCCCGCGGTGTGCCGCCTCTTTCCCGGAGCGTGCACCGGGAGGACGGGCAGTATTTCACCGCCATGATCGAAAGCTATGAGCGGGTTCTGGAATAGATCGACGCCTCGGGCGGGCATGGTTTTCTCTCTGTGTCCCTTCCGGAGGGCGCGCCTCTTTCCCTTGAAAGCGATCCCCGGGCGCGCGTTATAACGCATTAAAAAACGCCGGAAAAGCTCTTCCGGCGCTTCTATTTACTTTTATAGCGGTATATGCAGGTCTTCGGGAAGCGTATTCCTTCCCCGCCCGGCGTTACGCGAGAGCCCTCGCATAAAAACCCGGGGCTTTACCCGGCACTTTGGATCACTGAAATTTCATCGTGATCAATTCAGGGTACTTCGCTGCCAGTTTTTCGCCTTCGCCTATCATTTCCGCGGGTGTTTTCCCGTCAAACTGCACCACGTCGGCAATGTTGCTGTATGAAAGCAGCTTTCCGTTTTCAAGAAGGAAGAGGCCCCGGGCGCGAAGGTCGTATTCTCTGTACTGCTTTCCGTCGAGCGCATGGTACCGATCGTTTTCCCAGAGAAAGACGACGAAGGTCTTCGTTTCATCCTTGAGATCCTGTATCGTTTCCAGTGTAATCACGCGGGGGATAAGCGAAATCATATCGCCGGGGTCTTTCCCCCAAAGGACCGAGTCTACGTGAAAGAACAGGATTTCCAGCTCGTACTCCGCCGGAGTCCCTTGCTTTTGATCCTTTTCGCGCACGGCGTCGTTTTCATATTCATACTCTTTTATTTCCGTCACCGAATCCGCGAACCGAAGAACGCAGCAGGTCGTCGCGCGCATGTTCAGAATAAAGCTGTCCGGAACGTATCCAGAGAGTCCGGAACCTTCCTCCGCATCCCGGCGGCCTTTGATCCTGGAACCGTCAAACTCGCTCTCGCCGCTCAGATAATAGTAATAGAACGGGTAATTGTTGACAGCCGCGACGTATCTCGCCCTGTCGAAGGCATACCGGTCATAGCGTTCTTTCTCGTCCGGATCCAGTTCCTCTTCCGGCGTTGATTCCATGCGCCTTGTCCATTCGTCGAATTCCTCATCCGTCAAGGAGCTTTGCCACAAAAACACAGGATCCTTTTCCTTCTCCCTCTCGAGAAAGGTCTTCTGATCTGTCAGCGGATCATCGTCTTCTTCCGTCTGTGTCGACGCCTCTTCTTCCGTTGACGCGATCTCTTCCTTCTCTTCCGATATCGTCTCTGACGCTTCTTCTTCCCTTTGAGAGCACGATACAAGGCTTATCAGCATGATAACTGCCGCTAACCAGGCCAAAAAAGATTTTATCATTCTTTCCCCTTCTTTATATAAACTGTTTTCATAGTCATCTTACTGGCGATTTCCTACGGATTGGGGTAAAACCCTTCCAAGACGGAAATGTCATATTGTTTTACAGTATATATATTTGCGTAATAAGGTTCCATTATCGTATTTTGCGCTATCTTGATTATAGCAAAGATGAATTACGTTATCAATCGTATATGGTTCAATACTTTTATTTTTTTGTGCATTATCGTCAAAAAGCCGCGCGGTTTTCCGCGCGGCTTTTGATACGGCCTGAAACCGGTTCAGACACAAGAGCGCAGGGAAATTTTTCAGAGGGTGATATCCGCGTAGAGCGGATAGTGATCCGAGATCGGATCGAACCACGCGTCCCGGAGGCGCCTGAAGGAATTGATCTTCATCTCCCCCTGATTTTTCACCAGGATGTGATCGATGGCGTCGGCGAATCTTCCCGGCTCCCCGCGGGCAAAGCCCGCGCCATTGCAGGGATGGTGGCCTTTCGTCTCGTCTTTTTCGCCGAGGGCGAGGTCGTGGACCTCCCGCCACCCCTCCTCCCGCGCGGCGTCGAGGCAGAGGCTCGTCATCGAGGCGTTGAGGTCGCCGAGCAGGATCCCCGGGCAGGCGTACTCCGCCATGACCCCGTCCATGCGGGCCGAGGCGAGGCGGATCTGCCACGCGCGGGCCTTGTTGGAATCCTTCTGGTATTCGGGAGAGGCCGGGTCGGAGGATTTCCACCAGAGATGGGTGGACATCAGGGCGACCCGCTTCCCGGTCTTTCGGTCTTCGAACACGCCGAAGGCGTAGGATTTGGTCTCGCTGTTGTTGAAGGAGCC
>JAFRWU010000091.1 GCA_017441705.1 Clostridia bacterium
CCTGGAGGGGAAGCTGTCAGCCGTGAGGCTGACTGATGAGGTGGAAGTTCATTTTCCGCGTTAGCCGGGACAATTCGTTAGCGCAGGGGCTGCGCAGACGGCGGGGGTTCCACCTCATCCGCGGGGGGGAACACCTCATCTGCGGGGGTTCCACCTCATCCGTCTCGGCTGACGCTGAGCCACCTTCCCCTCGGAGGGGAAGGCTTTGGGAGACCCGCGCCCCTCAAGGGGAAGGCTTTGAATCTGCCAGGGGTTCCACCTCATCCGTCTCGGCTGACGCCGAGCCACCTTCCCCTCAAAGGGGAAGGCATTGGAGACCCGCGCCCCTCAAGGGGAAGGCTTTGAAGCGGTGTCGTTGATTTCACCGATCACTTATCCTTTGCTCATTCCTCTTACAGTCATACGTCTTTTACTCAATCGCCTATTTCTCATTCACCTTTTACTCAATCGCCTTTTTCTCACTTATCCTTTGCTCATTCCTCTTACAGTCATTTATCTTTTACTCAATCGCCCTTTGCGCATATATCCTTCGCTCAATCATCTATTACTCATTCGCCCTTTGGTCATTTGATCCTTTTGGCGACGACGACGAAGCGGCCGTGTTCGGTCTGATAATCGCAGGTGGAAAGGGTCAGGAGCTCGTCGCCGAACTCCGCGGTGACGCCGGTCTTATAGGCCGAGGCACGGAGGCAGTTTTTCACGTACTCCTCGAAGCGGCTCTCCTTGGTCAGGTCAGCGTAGGCGTAATAGCGGAAGACGCCGGTCTCATCGGCGCCGTAGGCGCGGCTGCGGAAGGCCGCCATGACCTGATACTCCCGCGATTCGTTCAGGGTATCGAATTTGATGATGGGATGCTCCTCGAAATAGGACTTCTTCTGATATTTCGGGAGGATGCTGAACATGGTCTGATTTTTCATATTGTGCCCGTAGATCAGGTAATGGTTCCCGTCGGGCACGCATTTGCCGTCCATAAAGGGCACGCCGCTGTAGGAATACTTTTTGTCGAAGCCGCGGCGCAGGTAGTATTCGGGATTCTTCGGCGTGAACATCACCGGGTAGTCGAGCACCGTCCCGTCGATGGTCACCCAGCCGAAGAGATCGCCGTTCATCGCGGCCAGCTCCTCGTAGAGCGCCGTGACGTCGCTGCCCGCGGGATCGCCGCCGGGGTCTTCGTCCGGATCGCCGCCGGGGTCTTTTTCGGAGGAGGCAGTATCGCTTTCACCGGGATCGGCGGCGCCCCCCGGTCTCACGGCGTTCGCGGCCTTTTCGGCCGCGTGCTTTTTGATCTCCGTCAGCTCGTTAAAGGCGCTCTTTTCGGTTTCGTCACGGATCCATTCGCGCGCGAGCATGAAACCGGACACGAGAAAAACGCCCGAGAGCGCCACGATCAGGACGATCAGGATGATGCGCAGGGCGGAGGGCTTTTCTCTTTTCTTTTCGATTCCGTGCTTTCCGGCGGCCATGGGATCGCTCCTTTCTGGGAGGAAATCACGCGGGGAAAGGAAAAGCGGCGCCGGTCGGGCCCGTCGCCGCCACTTTTTTCAGATCATGCGGGAGGAAATGCTTTTACCGGCTGGTTTTCTTTTTCCGGGAAAGGATCACCAGAACGATCGCCACGGCGAGGATCAGCGGGAGGCTGACGCCCATGACGATCTTCAGCGCCAGGGTGTTGCGGTTGTCGCCGGTGTCGGGGGTCGGTTCCGGTTCCGGCTCCGGTTCCGGTTCCGGCTCCGGTTCGGGTTCGGGTTCGGGTTCCGGTTCCGGTTCCGGTTCCGGTTCCGGTTCGTCGTATACGTTGGTGAAGACGGCGATATCAACCGCCTTTTCGCCCTCGGTGTAGGTCACGTCAAGGGTGATCTTTCTGGCGGCTTCGTCAAAGCCGACCTTCACGGTCATGGTATACTCGTTGGTGGCGTATTCGAAGTGCGGATCGTCGCCCGGCATTTCCTTCAGGGTGTAGGTGTAGGTCTTGCCGATATCGTCCTCATCGTAATACATCCAGCCGAATTCATATTCCTCGGAGCCGACAGACGGATCCGGGCAGTCCTTTTCAAGATAGAGGGCGCCGGTCTTTTCGTCCTTCGTCGCCGCGCCGGGTTCCGGCATCGGGGCGGTCGGTTCGCTCGGGATCATGGCGTAGATGAAGGTGGTGCCTTCGGGGATCTTGCCGTTCTTCACGATCACGATCTTCTTGATCGGCGGGTCGAGCTTCGCCGGCTCCGGCGTCTCGTACTTGTTGGTGAAGAGGGCTTCGTCGACCTTCGTACCGTCCGGGCCTTTCAGGGCGACCACCGAGCCGACCTTGCCGTCCTCGCCCACGATCACCGAGACAGTGAGGGTATACACGGCGTCGTCGTAGGTCACGCCCTTGGCGCTGCCCGCGACCTGCTTGATCGTATAGGAGTATACGCCGAGTTCGGTATATTCCATCTTGAAGGAGGCGCTTCCGGCGCCGGTGATCTTCACGGAGTTTCCTTCGGCGGGCATGGGGGCGCCTTCCGTCACGGCGGTAAGCTCTACCGTAAATTCGTCTTTTGCGTCGAGGACCGATCCCTCCAGGGCGATCTCCACCGGGATCTCGACCTTTTCCGAGATCGCCGCGAAGGCAGGCGCGCACAGGGCGAGCACCAATGCCGTCACGATCGCGATCGCCGCGCTCATTTTCATCTTCATGCGTATTTCCTCCTATAGGTTTATCTGTGCCGGATCATCGTTGTGACAAGAACCGTTCTTGCGTCGGTAAATTCCGACGAGCAGGTGGTAAAGACCAGGAATTGCCCCTCCCCGCCGGGTTCGGGCATAAAGTCGTTCAGGAAGACCGCGTTTTCCCGGACGAAGGAGATCACGTCTTCGGCGGTTTCATACCGCGTGATGTCGAACACGCCCTCCTCGGACGCGGGCACCAGAAGCAGGGCCGCGACCCGCAGGTCGTAGACCGCGCCTTCGGTCAGGAGCGTCCCCGTCACGTTCTTCCGGAAAAAGGCCTCGTCCTTGTAGAGGTCCAGATCTCCGAACATGCGGCTGTTTGCCATGTGGTGGCCGAACAGGAGATTGTAGACGTCGGAGAAATCCGCGCTGTTGCGGCAGTCCATATAGATGCTGCCCGCCAGGGCGAAGTTCCCGTAGACGTCGGTATTGATGTAAGTCAGGTTGTTTTCACCCTGCAGGACCGGATAATCGATCTTCGTCCCGTCCAGGGTGACCCAGCCGTGCACGTCGTGATTGACCGCGCGCAGGTCGGCGAAGGAGGGCGGTTCGTCTTCCGATACGACTTCGGGCTTCAGCTCCTTCATTTTGAGCTGGACGTCCCGCGCTTCCTCGTACACCTGCTGATTGTCCCAGAGGGAGTAGGCCGAATAGCTTCCGAGGATCAGAAGAACGATCGCGACGACGAGACTTACAAAGGAATTGATCCATTTGACCGCGAGCCGCGAAAAGGACACCCGTGATCAACTCCTTTCCAAGTCCCGGGGGATCCTTCCCCCCGCCGCGGGGAAACCCCGCGGCGGAAGGAAAGGGAAACGCTTAAATTTTCAGGTCAGCGGGTCTTACCCGATCAGTCCTCCACCTTGCGGTTCTTGCGGACGATCATGAAGACGACGGCGGCCACGACGACCAGGCCGATCACCACGTAGGGCAGGCTCTCGAGGATAACGCCGGTCTCGATTTCAGCGTTTCTGGTGTTGACAAACGCACAGGTATTAGTACCGGTGGCGATCTCACCTTCTGCGCTCAGACCATCTTCGCCATTGACAGTCGTTTCATAGTCCTCGTTCTCAGTTTCTGCAACCTTCCAAGTGGTTCCAACAGGAATATTCTCGATCGTCACGGATTCACCGTGCTTGAGGGTAATGGTTGCGGGATATTCATTATTTTCGTCGAAAACCGTGCCTTCCGGAGCCGTCAGAGTAACGGTGAATGTGAAGTCAAGAGTCTTGTCACCGAGGTTACCGGCAACTTCCTTGCTGATCTCAAGATCACCGGCATCGTAGGAATACTCGAGTTCGTCGATCTTCTTTTCTTCTCCATCAACCGTACCAGTAAGGTAAGCATAACGGAAGTATTTAAGAGAATCTTCAACATCAGGAGTATAATCCGGATTGTTGACGACCCAAACAACCAGACTGACATCACTGGCATCGAAGTAGGTCACACCCGCTGCATTTTCCGGATCCGTGGTGATCGTTACCGGATAAGTGTACTTGCCGACAACATCATAGTCGGGAAGTGCAATAACCAATTTGCCTTCTTCTTCTCCGTCTGCACCGAGAATAACAGGATCAACAGGATCAATACCAGGAGCGGTAGTACCAGCAGTGCATTCCGTGGCTTCACCGGCTCCAATGGTGAGACCGAACTCGATCTCGGGGGAAGTTCCAGAGTTCGCTACGTAGCTTACTGCGATTTCGATTTCTTCCGTGTCCTCACTGATGTCTACCGCGAACGCAGCAACACTGAGGCTGAGGATCATCGCAAGGGCGATGACGATGGAAATAAGCTTTTTCATTTCTTTCCTCCTAAAATATTTTGTGGATCTTCTCCTTATTTTATCATCCGTCGGATGTTATACCGGATGGTAAAAAGGGTGTGACGCGGAAGTCAGAGCTCCCGCCGGCGCAGGATGGTGATGACCTTTCCCAGCACCTTTTCCATGGGTACGGGACCGAAGTCCCTGCTGTCGGTCGCCTCGGTACGGTGGTCGCCGAGGAGGAAGACGTGTCCTTCCGGTACGCGGTAGGGATATTCAAGAGGCTCTCTCCCGTAGGTGGGATAGATGATCTTTTCGCCTCCCTGCGTCGCGCCGTTGATGACAAGCGATCCGGATTCCCCGATGGTCACAACGTCGGAATCTTTGGCGACGATCCGGCCGATATACTGCCGTCCGTCGATCTCACAGACGACGATATCGTCCTTGACGTATTCCCGCTGCAGCCGGTAGGCGATCACAAGGTCGCCGTCCTTGACCGCGGGGAACATGTTTTGTCCCTTCGCCTGTGTTACGAGAAGGACCTGCGTGAAGAAAAGCCATCCGAGCGCGCCGATCAGAAGAAGCCTTCCGATCAGGTGCAGCCAGTCGGCGCGCGACCGGATCCTTTCGATCCGGCGGGCAATCACGTCCGCCGGGGCGAGCGGTTTTTTCCTCTGTTTCTTAGCCGAGTGGATCACCGCCCGTCTCAGGTCCGGCGCCGGGAGCTTCCGCGAGTACCGCGGCGTCCGGCGCTTCGTCCTCTTCCCCCGCGGCCCGTTTCCGAGCCTCGGCAAGGAGAACGTCGTACCGCACGCGCTCCGCCTCCAGAGCTTTTGTATAGAGAGCGTCCAGCTCCGCGAGCTTTCGCCAGACGTTCTTCTCATCCACCCCGCCGAAAAGGCGGCGGCGGAATCGAACGGTTTTCAGCCAGGAGATGATTTCCTTCCGCTCGGCCGCCATGGTCTCGTTTTCCGTGACGGCCGGAGCGGTTTTCTCCTTTTCGGGTTTTTCGACGGCCCCGTGCCGCGGGGTGCCGTGTTTGGGAGCGGCCACGATTATTCTTCGTCGCGACGCTTCCGCGCGGTGAAGAGGGTGACGCATCCGACGACCGTCAGGCAGAAGATCGCGATGAACGGCACGCTCGTCAGCGTTACGCCCGTGTCGGGGGTGAC
>JAFRWU010000092.1 GCA_017441705.1 Clostridia bacterium
CACGCGATGGAAGATCAGGCCGTCGTAGAAGCCCTGGGAAACCAGCTTTTCGAAGTTTTTCACCGTGACCGGCGCCGCCTCGGGATCCAGGACCAGCTTGATCGTTTTTCCGTTTTCCATTTCGATGAGAACCATAATATGACCCTTTCGTTTTTCCTTCCCGCGGGAAGGTGGCTTTCGTCTGGAAAAAATGCACCTTTGTCAAGTGACAAAAGTGCTTTTTCATGGAGCGGATTACGAGGCTCGAACTCGCTACCTCCACCTTGGCAAGGTGGCGCTCTACCAGATGAGCTAAATCCGCATCGCCGACGGTTTGTATCATATCACGCTTTGCCCGGCTTGTCAAGGGTTTTCTTGCTGTTTTTCGGACCGGACGCAAGCCGGACGGCCGCAGCGGACAAAAAACCGCCTTCCGGACCTTTTTCGTCCGGAAGGCGGCCGGTCAATCGGTGTGCAGGCCGAAGCTGACGCGAAGGGCGTTGTCCACCTCGGCCATCCTCACGTCGTCCACCTTGCCCATTTTTTCCAACAGCCGTTCCTTATCCAGAGTCCGCACCTGTTCCAGAAGCACCACCGAATCCCGCTGCAGCCCGTAGACGCGGGCGGCCAGATCGATGTGAGTGGGAAGCCGCGTCTTTCCGGTGCGCGAGGTGATCGCCGCGGCGATCACGGTCGGACTGAAACGGTTGCCCACGTCGTTCTGGATGATAAGTACCGGCCGGACGCCTCCCTGTTCGCTGCCCACCACCGGCGAAAGATCCGCATAATAGATCTCCCCCCGTTTGACCGGCATATCTCGCCTCACAGGATCACTTCCTTCGTATGAGAAAAGTGCGGGCGGTCTGCCCGCCTGACTCTATTCTGTCCCGCGCGCGATCCTTTTAGTCATACCGCCGCGAAAAACGCCATAGAATACTCTGCCTGCTTCGGACCTTACCAGTATATGCGTTTCCGGGCGAGGGGGATTTCCATGAAACGACGGCTTTTCCGCGAAGCGCTCTTCCTGCCCGCCGCGCTTATCGCTTTTCTCGGTTTCTTTCTCTACGCGGAAGCGGCGCGGGACGCGGTGAAGGAGGCGCTCCTCCTTGCGGTGAACGCGCTGATCCCTTCCCTGTTTCCCGCGATGACGGTCTCCTCCTTTCTGATCGAGAGCGAGCTTCTCACCCCGCTTTCCCTGATCCTTGACAAACCGATGCGTTTTTTCTTCCGCCTGCCGGGCACGGCGGCGCCGGCGGTGATCCTGGGATTCCTCGCGGGATATCCGGTCGGGGCGCGCACGGCCGCGGCTCTTTACCGGAAAGGATTTCTCTCCCGGAGCGAGGCCGAACGGCTTCTGGGCTTTTCCAACAATTCCGGTCCGGCGTTTATTCTGGGCACGGTGGGGCTTGCGCTCTTTTCCTCCCGTCAGGCGGGGATCGTTCTGATGCTGGCGCATCTGGCGGCGGGGCTTCTTCTCGGGATCCTCTTTTCCCTCTATAAAAGGCGCGAGCCTCTTTCCCCTCCGGTCCTTCCGGGCGGGAGCCGTCCGTCCTTTCCCGCGGCGTTTACCGAAGCGGTGCGTTCCTCGGCGCTTTCCCTTCTGTCGGTCACGGGGTTCGTGGTCTTTTTTTCCGCGGCGGTCCGCGTCCTCCACGAAAGCCGGCTGCTTCCCCGTGCGGCGGCTCTCGCCGCGCGGTGCTTTCCCCTGTCCTCCGGGGTCCTGGAGGGGTTTTTCACCGGTCTGATCGAAATGACCGGCGGACTTGCGAAGCTTGCTCCTTTCGGCGCGGAGCATCTCGCTCTGGCGGCTTTCCTTTTGGGCTGGGCGGGGCTTTCGGTGCATTTTCAGGTGCTTTCCTTCCTGGGAGAGTGCCGCCTTTCGGTCCGTCCTTATCTTCTGGGGAAATTTCTCCACGGCGTACTGTCGGCCGCTTTTGCGTCTCTCCTCTCTTTTCTCCTCCCCGTTCCCGCCGCGGCGGGGAGCGTCCTGCCTTCCGGCGTTCCGGGCTTCGGAGCGGCTCTGGCTGCGTCGGCGGCCGCGCCGATGCTCCTTCTGACCGCAGCCTGTTTTTTCAGGCTGCGCGGGAAAAAAAGCTTTTGAAATCCCCTCTCATCTATTGTATAATACAGGTGATGACTTCCGGGACGGAAAGAGGGGATCGCGATGCTTTTTGACAAAAAAACCGAGCGGCGCTGCGCCTGGTGCGCCCGTTATCTCCCGGTGGGAGAGGAATCCGGCTTCTGCGAAAAAAGGGGGCCGGCTTCGCCCTACGGAAGCTGCCGTTCCTTCCGGTACGACCCTCTGAAGCGCGTGCCGCCGAAAAACCTTGCGGCGGACGAGCTTCCGGTTTTTTCCGATCCCGATGAAAAAGAGGAGGAAAACCCATGAAGAAGGATATCCTGCGCTTCTCTTCCCCGGCCGAAGCCGGCGTTTCGCCCCGCGCCGTGACGGCTTTTCTCGACGACGTGGCCGATCGCGGCTTCGCCATGCACGGTTTCCTTTTCCTCCGGCACGGAAAGGTTTTCGCGGAGGGGTATTACGCGCCTTTTCAAAAGGACGAGCCGCACCGGATGTATTCGGTCAGCAAAACCTTCGTCTCCATGGCGGTCGGCGCCCTGATCGGCGAGGGGAAGCTGAAGCTTTCCGACCGGGTGGCGTCCTTCTTCCCCGATAAATGCCCTCCCGATCTCCATCCCTGGGTGGCCGACGCCACGGTCCGGGACCTTTTGATGATGGCGACTCCCTTCAACAATCAGACATATACCCCCGGTGATCCCGATTGGGTCTACACCTTCTTCAACACCGTCCCGAATCACCCCGCCGGAACGGTTTTCCGTTACGATACCTCCGGCACCTACGTGCTGGACGCGCTGGTGGAACGGATCACCGGCAAGAGCTTCCTGGAGTATCTCAAGGAAAAAGCCCTGCTGGAGATCGGCTTCACGCCCGACGCCCGCTGCGTGGAAGCTCCGGAAGGGATCGCCTGGGGCGGCTCGGGCGTGCTGTGCTCGGCCAGAGATCTCGCGCGGCTCGCGCTTCTGGTGTCGCGCGACGGCGTCTGGGAGGGAAAAGAGCTTCTTCCCTCCGATTACGTGCGGGAGGCAAAAGCGCGGCAGATCGATAACGCCACCGCGGGGCACCGCTCGCTGATCAGCGGGCGCGGCTACGGGTACCAGATCTGGCGGGCTTTCCACGACGGATATTCCTTCACGGGCATGGGCGGGCAGCTGGCTCTGACCTTCCCGTCTCTCGATCTGATCGCGGTCTTCATCGGCGACTCCCAGGGACATCAGGATCCCTACGGCGGCGTGGTGGAGGCCCTGAAATACCGGATCGTCGATCCGCTGGCTGCGGGCGACGCTTCCCCCGATCCCGAAGGTGAAAAAGAGCTTGCCGAAAGGATCTCTTCGCTCTCGCTCGCGCTGCCCGCGGGAGAAGCCTCTTCTCCCCTTGCGAAGGCCGTCTCCGGAAAGAGCTTCCGCCTCAACCGCAACCCCATGGGGATCACCTCCTTCTCCCTCGATCTCGGAGAGGAAGAGGGCGTTTTCCGGTACGAGACCCTGCGGGGACCGAGAGCGCTTTCTTTCGGGCTCGGCAAATACGTCCTCTCGGAGTTCCCCGAAAAGCATTATTCCGGCATCCGCATCGGTTCTCCCGCCGGACGCGGCTACCGCACCGCTTCCGCCGCCGTGTGGACCGAGGAGCATAAGCTCGCGCTCCGGGTCTATCTGATCGACAACTACTTCGGCAATCTCAACGTCACCTTCTCCTTCAAAGGCGACGAGGCGGGCCTTTCCTTTGAAAAGACCGCCGAATGGTTCCTGGAGGAGTATTCCGGCATGGCCGGCGGGCGCACGGAGGATTGATCCGGACGCTTTTCCCGCGGAGCGGCGGCCGCTTCGCGGGATTTTTCTTTCCGTGCGGAAAACGGCCCTGTCACGGCTTGACATTTCCCCACGGGAAGTATATAATGGATTCCCAGTCTGAAACGGAGGAGGCGATATCTTGCTTTCGGAATTTTTGACGTCCCGCGGCGTATCCGGCGCGCCTCTCACCATTCTGACCCTGGCGGCGATGCTGTTCTTCGGATTCCTAGCCACCCGCCTGACCAAGCTCCTCCGTCTTCCCAACGTCACCGCCTACATCCTGACCGGGATCCTCTTCGGGCCTTACGTCCTCGGGCTCGCCTCCGAAAGCTTCATGAAGGCCACAGACTTTCTGCCGGACGTAGCCCTGGCCTTCATCGCCTTCGGCGTAGGCGAATACTTCCGGCTGGAAGCCCTGAAAAAGGGCGGGCTCAAGGTTATCGCGATCACTCTGACCGAATCGCTCACGGCTTCCCTTCTGGTGTTCGGTCTGACCGCCGGGATCCTCCGGCTGCCCCTTCCCTTCTCGGTGGTGCTCTCCGCCCTGGCCGCCGCCACGGCCCCGGCCAGCACCATGATGACCATCCGGCAGACCCATGCCAGGGGCGAGCTCGTGGATACGCTTCTGAAGGTGGTGGCTCTGGACGACGTGGTGGGGCTTCTCACCTACAGCGCGGCGATCGCGATCGCCCTCTCCTCTCTCCGCGGCGGAAACGGGCAGGCGGCGGCCGTTCTGATCCCCATCCTGAAAAACCTCGGCGCCATGGCGCTCGGCGGCGCCTTCGGATGGATCCTGAAGCTCTTCCTCACGCGGAAGCATTCCACCGACAACCGTCTGATCATCTCGGTGGGACTTCTGTTTTTCTTCTGCGCGGTATGCTCCCTTCTCGACGTTTCGCCTCTTCTCGGCTGTATGGTCATGGGCGCCGTCTATATCAATCTGTCGGAGGACGAGAGCCTTTTCCGGCAGCTCAACTACTTCAATCCGCCGATCCTTCTGCTCTTTTTCGTGCGCTCCGGGATGGGGTTCCGTCTGGACTCTCTCTCGGGATCCTCCGCTTCCTCCGGAGGCGTGCCTCTGATCGCCGTCGGCGTCGGATACTTTCTGGTGCGCATCCTCGGAAAATATCTCGGCGCGTGGGTCGGATGCCTTGCCGCAGGCAAGCCGAAGCCGGTCAGACGCTTTCTCGGTCTGGCTCTGATCCCCCAGGCGGGGGTGGCCATCGGTCTTGCCGCCATGTGCGCCAGGATCCTCGGGCCCGGCATCGGAAACGATCTGGAAACCGTGATCCTTTCCTCCAGCGTGCTGTATGAAATCATCGGACCGGCTTCGGCAAAGCTTGCGCTCTCGCTTTCCGGATCCATCCCGAAGACGCTGGAGGATCTGACCGAGGTGCCCGCGGTGAAAGAAGCGGGTGTCCCGCTCAGCCGGGTGGAGCAGCTCGTTCTCCGGATCCGGGAGATCCGCAAAGCGCAGGAGGCCGAGGCCTCCGTCCCCTCCCGGGACGAGGCTGCCTTCACCGAGGCCGCCTACGAAGAATACGAGGCCGCCGGGCGGAGTCATTTCCGCCGGTTCCTCAATCGATGACGCGAAAGGAGTCTGTTTATGCCTTACGTATCCGATCCCATCGCCCGACTGCTCGGCCCCTGGTCGGCGGATCTCGGCGCCGCGGCCGTGCTTTTCCGGCTCGGTCTTTCCTTCCTGTTCTCGGCGGCCATCGGCTGCGAGCGCTCCAACAAGCGCCATTCGGCGGGGCTTCGCACCTTTATCGTGGTCTCTCTCGGTTCCACGGCCGCCATGCTTCTGGATCTCTTTCTGGCGGGACTTCTGCAATCGGGATTCGTGCTGATCTCCGCGGCCACCGTGGTGGGCGTCGGGATCATCAGCACCTATTCGATCCTCTACAGCTCCAAAAGCCAGATAAAAGGTCTGACCACCGCCGTCGCCCTGTGGGCGGGCTCCGTGGTGGGACTTGCGGTGGGCGCGGGGCTTTATACCGCGGCGGTTTTCTGCTTCGCCGCCGTTTTTGTCAGTCTGCATTTCATGCCTTTGCTCGAAAAATACCTGAAGGACCATTCCAATCACTTTGAGATCCATCTGGAGCTGCGCGACAAGCTGGATCTCGGCGCCTTTACGGCGACGCTTCGTCAGCTCGGGCTGAAAATCGACGACATCGAATCCAATCCCGCCTACATCAATTCGGGACTTGCGGTCTTTTCCATATCGCTGACCATTACGGGAAAGGAACTGAAAAAATACAAATCCCACGCCGAGATCATCGAGGCACTTTCCTCGCTGGATTACGTCAGCTATATCGAAGAGCTTGTTTGAATTTTCGGGAAACCGGGATCCCGCGGAGAAGGCCGAAGCCTTCTCCGCGGTTTTTTTTAGGCGGCCTTCTTTTCCGCGCCGAGCGAGACGCGCGCCGCCCGGAGCATCACGTCGACCGGAACGCCGTAACCGGACGCGGGATCGGAGATCAGGACGTGGGTCACGCCTCCCGCAAGCTTTCCGTCCTGCAGGATCGGCGAACCGGACATGCCCCGGATCACTCCCCCCGTCTTTTCCAGAAGCCGCCGGTCGGTGACGCGGAAGGAGATCGCCCGGCCGGGATCCTCTGTTTCGTCCACTCCGAGGATCTCGATCTCATAGCGTTCCTTCTTCCCGTTCTCCAGCGTCGTCAGGATCTCGGCTTTGCCTTTGCGGATCTCGCCGGAGGAAAGGGTTTCCACCGTTTCCCCTTCGAAAATCCCTTCGGCGCGGCCGTACACGCCGAAGGGCGTATTGGCCTCGGCGGTCCCGACGGGAGAGCCGGTGAGACTCCCCTTCAGTTCCCCGGCCTTGCCCCGGGTCCCTTTTTCAAGACCGGTCAGAGTCACGCGGTAAAGCTCTCCCCGGTTCACCGCGCCGGGCTCGGCGCGCGCCGCGTGGATCCCGTGCCCCAGAGCTCCGTAGACGCCGGTCGCCGGATCGAACCAGGTGACGGTGCCGATGCCGCTCTGGGTCTCCCGCGCGAGGATCCCGAGACGCGTTTCTCCGTCGGTCAGATCCCGCTCCGGCGTGACCGAAAGGGTCATGCGCCGTCCGTTCCGCAGGAGCTCCACCGGCACCTCCTCGCCGGCCCGGTCCGCAAGCGCTTCGGTCAGGTCATGGGAGCCGGAAAGCTCCCGTCCCCCGGCCCTGATCAGGAGATCGCCCGGCGCAAGGCCGGCCTTCTCCGCGGGCGAGACCCTGCCGTTTTCCCCTTGAAAAGCCATGATCTCCTCCACGTAGACGCCCTTCACGTCCAGAACGATCCCCACCGCTTCTCCCACCGGCACCAGCTCCGCGCCGGATGCGCACACCGCCGCCGCCGGAAACAGCGCCAGAAAAAGCGGCAGGATCCTTCGGATCTTTTTCATATCCAAATCCTTCCTCCCTTTCCAGGACCGCGGCTCTTCTTCCGCAGTCCGGATCTATTCTTTCCGGACCGCGCGCGGTTATGGGACGAAAGTTCTGACAATCATAGAAGGAAATTCCGCCGTGTTCTTGCATTTTCTTTGAAAACAGGTTAAAATATTTCTATATATTTCTCTATTCCCCCAAAGGAGGCCTTTCCCATGCCCACGTCTCTCCCGACGCCTTCTTCACCCGAAGAGCCCGGGCTTCTTCGCGTCCGGTACGGGCGTATCCTGACCGAGATCGCTCTTTCGATCGGGTCCAATTGCGCGCTGCTCGACCCTTCGGGCGTCGTCATCGCCAGAGCCGATCCCGTCGGCGCGTTCAACCCCGGCGCGCTGCATCCGACCTGCCGGTATTTCGGTGAAATCTGCCTTCAGATGCGCGGTGAAAAGACCTCGGCGGTCGCGCCCTGCGAGGCGGGATGCCTCTTTCTGGCCGCACCGCTCAAAAACCGCGGGGGCGAAACCGAAGCGACTCTTCTGGCGGGCCCTCTGGCGCTTACCGACACGGTCCGGTGTCCGAAGCCCGAGCCGGGCGTCTGTACTCCGGTTCGCCGCGCGACCCGCGCCAGAGCCGACGCGCTGGCGCACCTTCTGCAGACTATGGCGGCGTCGCTTGCGGAGCTTTCGCTGGCCGAAAAGCTGGAAGGCGAAAAGCTCTTTGCCGCACGGGTGGAGCTCGCCTCCCATCTGCGCGCCCTCCGGCGCGCCGATTCCCCCGAGGAATATCCTCTGTCCCTGGAAAACTCTCTTTCCGAAGCCATCGCGTCCCGCGACGCGGCCAGAGCGAAGAGTCTCGCCTCCCGGCTTCTCTCCCACGTGCTGCTCGCAAAGGAACGGAGCGGCGGCGGAACGCCCGCCCGCCTTTTCGAGCTTTTGACCGTCATCTCCCGCGCGGCCCTGAAGGCCGGCGCCGATCCCTCTTACGTCCTGAAGCGCAACGCCGACGCCATGTCCGGCCTGATGCGTCTTTACGGGGAAGACAAGCGGGCGGAAGAGCTTTCGACGTGGCTTTCCTCCCTTTTGGACAGCTATTTCGCCGTGATCGGCGAGGCGGTTTCTCCCCGGCACCGGGAACTGATCGGCGCGGTCAGAAACTATCTTCTGGAGCATTACGCCGGGAAGGTCTCTCTGGAGGACGCGGCGGCGGTGGCCGAGGTCACCCCGACCTACTTATCCAAGGTCTTCAAAGCGGAAACCGGCGTTTCCTTCGTCGCCTATCTCAACGGGATCCGCATCGAGCAGGCAAAATTCCTGCTTTTGTCGTCCGACGCCTCTCTGAAGGAGATCGCCGAAGCGACCGGATTCGGCGATCAGAGCTACTTTACCAAGATCTTCCGGCTTTCGACCGGCGTTTCGCCCGGCAAATACCGCAAGAGCGCGGGAGCCATTTCCGGATGACCGGTTTATTTCCGGTAGTTTTCCGTTTGCCCTTCGTTTCATACCGTTTTTTTGCCGAATGACAAAAAACAGGGGAAGCCCCGGCCGGTTTCCCCTGTTTTTGATTCTTCATCTGTCGGGTCGGTATTCCGCTTCGCCCCACCGGTGCAGAAGCAGGGCGAGATAGTCGCCCCGGGTGAAAAGCTTGTTCCCTTCCGGATCGCCGAAGCGCCGGACGAGGACGCCGAGCGGGATCTCCTCATTGGCGCGCATACCGGGCGTGCCGCGGTTTTTGAAAACCCGCATCACCTTTTCCACGCCGTCGGTTCTGAGGTTTCCGAGCCGCCACCAGGCTGCCGGCTCCGCCAGATTCGGATAGATGTCGAAGGATGCATCCACTGCCAGCGCCGGGATCTGTACGCCGATCTGCGGCGGCGACTGCTCTTCCGAAAGTTTACCGAAGAGTTCCCGTTCCGGAACCCCCAGACTTCTCAGCCCGTCCTGCGAACGGGCTTTCAGCTCCGGAGGGATCGCCGCCAGATCCTCTTTCTCCAGCCTGTCGTCCCACAGATCGATTCCCGCTCCTTCCGGCGTAAATCCGTTGAGGAAAAAGCTTTTTACGCCGGCGTCTTCCATCAGCTTTTGAAATTCGTCAAGCTCTCCGAGGCTTCTTTTCAGGGGAAAGAGCTGCCAGCGCGGCTCGATCCCGGCGTCCCGGCACCGTTTTGCGGCCGACAACTGGTCCCGGAAAGCGCCTTTCCGGCCCATAGCCCAATCGGTGGTTTCCTCCATGCCGAAGAAGGTGATCTGACAAACCTTCGGCCCCACCGACGCCGCCCAAGGGGCGTAAGTTTCGTCCCTCGCCAGACGCCAGGTGGACAGAAGCTCAAATCTTTTCGCTTCTCCGGGATCTGAAAGCTCCTTTTCCAGCTCCCAAAGTTCCCGGTAATCGCTCCGGAAATCCGGCTCGCGCCACCAGGAGAAAAAACCGAGCCGTTCGATCGGATCTCCTCTCTCGTCCCGGTATCGGCGGAACTCTGCGGCGATTTCCCGGAAATCCTCCCGACTCATGCTTCCGTTCGGTTTGTGTCCGAGCCAGCAATGGCGGCACCGGTTCGGGCATCCGGCCATGTCGGCCATAACGGCGAGTCTTTTGACCGGTTCATAAGGTATCGTATTCATTCAAAACGCTCCTTCCGTAAAAGACACGGCGACAGGGCTTGCGCCTTGTGCTCTCATGGACAAAAAAACTGACCGCGGACAAAACGTCCGCGGTCAGCCGTTATCCTTTCGTCACGGATCCTCCGATCTCCCGGCAGACAAACGGCGACACCCAACGAAGCCCGGCTCCCAAAGCCGCGCTTTATCTGCCGACGGAGAGCGGAAGAATCCTTCCGTCAGGCTCCGCAAAACGTTCCGTCCTGATCCGATTCTGCGGAGCGGAGTCTTCGTATGAATTCCACGATACCGGAATAGAATCGCATATCGAAATCCTTTCATGAGATCTGCTTCATTGTAATACCGCCGGCGATCTTTGTCAAGGCTTTTCCTTCATCCTCTCTCTTCTCCCAGCCTGGTCAACAGATCGCGCACGGCGTCATAGGAATAATCCTTATCGGCGGAGACCGTCATGAGCCCGGTCACAGAGAAGCCGGGGCCGCGCCCGACAGCCGCCAGGATCTCCCACAGTTGGAAAAGCTTTCCGGACGGCGCAAGATAACAGACCGTCACGATCTCCCCGTAGGAATGAAATTCGGCGATCCGGATCAGGTCCGCGGAGGCCGGACGCTCCGCGGGATCCAGCGCAAAGCCCGTAAAGCGATCGCCCTTTTCGTATCCGAGCCGGTCTTTCAAAAACTCCTTTGCCTGCCCGAGGGAGAGATCGAGATGGCGGTCGCGGCTGCTGACGCAAAGGCGGTAACCGCCGGCATCCCCGGGCGGTATTTCATACGCCCCGAAATCCACTTCGCGCTCAAAGCTCTTTCCGGAAAAAGCGGCTTCCCAGGCAGCCAGACGGGCAAAGCTCTCCTTGGGAAAGGAGGCGTACCGGAAGCCTGACGGCAGATCGGCAAAAGCAAGGTATTCGATCTCGCCGCCCGCATATTCCGACGGGTCCGCCGGACGGACGATATATCCGTCGGGGCGGGCAAAACAGAATTCCCGTCCGCCGTCCGGAAGCCTGCGTTCGATCTGGATCCCGGTCCCGCAGGACACCGCCCACGAAGAATCCTTCGTCTCTTCGGAGAAGGAAGCGGGAATCAGGGAGGCGATCTCCCGCGCCGCGTCCCCCTCCGGAATCCAGTCGTCCGATTCGTCGCGGGGAGACGTGATATCCGTGACGCCCTCCGCATAGGCGTTCAGGAGAAAGGCGCCGGTCTCTTCCTCCGCCGTTTTTTCCGGCGTCCGGACGTCGTCGAACGTAAAAACGTCTTCGCCCACGGTCACGGCGACGCCGTGCAGATCCAGGATCTCTTCCAGCAGGCTCTTGTTGAATCCGCAGTCGTCGACCGAAAGCATTTCGGTCGGCTCCGCCGTGAAATACGTCTCCGGCTCTTCCGTCTTTTCGCAGGAAACGAAAAGAGAAAATACCGGCATGACCGCAATCATCGCCGCCGTCACGCGCCGGACGGGATATCGCGTTTTCATACGGGCTTCCTCTCTTTCTTCCTTATAATACCGCGTTTTCATACGGGCTTTCTCCTTTCCTTCCTTTCGGCGGCGCTTCCTACCGAAGATCCTTCTCCATCCGCAATTCGACGACGGGGCTCCCGAGAACGGCGAGCTTCTGCCGTCCGTCGAACCGCATCCCCATCTTTTCATAAAAGCCCGCAGCCCTGCCGTTGCCGGCGAGGACCCACAGGACCATCCGGCGGCATCCGGCGGCGAAGAGACGTTCCTCCGCCCTTTCAAAAAGCATCCTGCCGTATCCCTTTCCCTGGTATGCCTTCAGGAGATAAAGGCCGGCAAGCTCTCCGGTTTCCGCCGGAAGATCCTCCTCCCGCGCGCGGCCCGTCGCAGCAAAGCCGCCGATCACGCCGTCCTCCGCCAGGACGAGAAGACCCGACCTCTGTCTTCTTTGAAAGATCTTCACACTGACCTCCGGGGTCAGCCAATCAAGATATCCGTCGTCGATCAGGCCCCGGTAGGTCTCGCGCCAGGCGGCGCTGTGCACCCGCCCGAGCGCGGCGATTTCGGAATAATGCGCCGTTCGCACCTCGGCCATCGTGTGTTCCTTTCCCGTCATTTGTGGTATTTCCCGCCGGAAGCGATGGAAAACGCGCGGTAAATCTGTTCCAGAAGCATCACCCGCGCGAGATGATGCGGAAAGGTCATCGGCGACATGGAGATCCTTTCGTCGCACGCGTTTTTGACCCGCTCCGAAAGGCCGTCGGAGGAACCGATCAGGAAGGTGATCCGACTTTCGCCGCGAAGCGCCTTTTCGGAGAGAAGCACCGCGAGCTTTTCACTGGAAAGAAGCCTGCCCTCGATCGCCAGCGCGACGGTGAAGCTCCCCCGCGGGATTGCGGCAAGGATCGCCTCGGCCTCCTTTTCCAGCTTTTTTTCGCCGCTCTCCTCCTTCAGCTCCACGATCTCCAGCCGGCAAAGGCCCTTCAGCCGCTTTTCGTATTCCCGGCAGGCTTCCTCGTAAAAGCTCTCCTTCAGTCTGCCCACGCAAAGGACGCGCACGTTCATCATACCCGGCAGATCTCCTTCCGCTCCAGGACCCGGATCCGGACCGGCGATCCCTCGCCAGCCGCGCGCCGCGCCTCCGCCAGCGCCGTCTCCGGGGTGTTGTTGATTTTGCTCAGATGTCCGAGCGCCGCGATCTCCAGACCGTCCTCCGCCATCTCCCGCAGGAAGGCGGCTGCGTCCGCGTTGGAAAGATGTCCCTCTTCCGAATCGATCCTCTTCTTCAGCAGGTAGGGATAAGGCCCTTCCCAGAGCATGCGCCGGTCGTAATTCGATTCCAGCACCAGCTTTCGCACGCCTTTGACGCCCTTCCGCACCTCCCCGGTCACATGCCCGAGGTCGGTGACGAAGCCGAAGGCGTCCGCCCCGCTTTCAAAGCGGTAGCCGCAGGAATCCGGCGCGTCGTGCGGCGTCGGAAAGGCAAAGACCCGGATCGTCCCGATCCCGGTTCCGCCAGGAGCGATCCCGTCGCCCATCCGGAGGACCGGCAGCGGCGTTTTCTTTCTGAAGACCGGAAGGCCGCGCACGTGATCCGCGTGCGTATGCGTCAGAAGAAGCGCGGAAAGCGCCCCGGGTTCGATCCCGATTTCTCCGAGTCCCGCGAAGATCGCAGCGGCGGAGATCCCCGCGTCCAGGAGGATATGCGTTTCCCCGTCGGTCACAACGCCTGCGTTCCCGTCAGAAGAAGAGGCGAAGGAGTAATAGGTCAGAGAGCCGTTTCCCATACCCTTACAAAAGATTCCTTTCCCAAAGATCGTAGCGCCGTTTTTCCCTCTCGCCCGCGACGCGAAAGGAGCGTTCTCCGTTTTTCCGAAAGCCCGCCCTCTCCAAAAGACGGGACGCGCGGAGATTTTCCCTTTCGGTCAGAGCGAAAAGCCGGTCGGCTCCCTCCCGCCGCATGATCTCCAGCGCGAGCCCGACGGCGCGGGAGGCGATCCCCTTCCCTTCCGCTTCCTCCGCGAGGAAGAAGCCCAGAGCCGGGCGGTAGTCGGTTTCATAAACCGGGCCGAGAGAAACCGCTCCCTGCAGAGAACCGTCCCGGTAGATCCCGTAAAGCCTTCTCTGCTCCCGGGGAGAAAGAAAGGAGGAGTCCCGGCTTTCCCGCGCGAGCCTTTCGGCAAGCGTCGGCGTCATGCGGAAATCGGGGAGCCAGCGAACCACCCCCGGACGGTTCGCCATCCGAAAGAAGGCGTCTGTGTCCTCCGCCCGGATCGGTTCCAGCGTGATTCGGGTTTCCATGGGGATCCTCCTTTCGGCCGTTTTTTTCATTATATCACATATCGGCATCGGGGGAAAGGGAAACGGTATGATTTTCCCGTTTCCGGAAAGAATAGAGGGAGAAAGGAGCTGATCGCCCGTGCGCGTGCCGCTTTCGCGGGAAGAATACGCCCGCCGCATCCAAAGCCTGACGCCTTCTTCCCCGCTTCCGAAGGATATGCTTTTCGCCTTTCTCACCGGCGGCGGCATCTGCCTTCTCGGCCAGCTTTTTTCCGAGCTCTTTCTCTCGCTCGGGATCGAAGAAAAGACCGCCGCGCTTCTGACCTCGGCGGCGCTGATCGCCGTCGGCATGATCCTTTCGGTGACCGGGCTATACGCGAAGCTCGCCCGCTACGGCGGCGCGGGAACCCTTTTGCCCATCACCGGCTTTTCCAACTCCATGATCTCGGCCGCGGTGGAATTCAAAAGCGAAGGCATGGTGACCGGACTCGGCGCCAACATTTTCCGGATCGCGGGGCCGGTGATCGTCTACGGGATCGCCGCCGGGATCCTTTACGGCGCAGTCTATTGGCTGACCGGCCTGTTCTGACCTTCGGGCGTTTGCAAACCCGCCCTCTCTGTGATACAATCACGTTACAAAACGAAGGGAGGAGTTCGCCGTGTCGGAGCAGAACACCGCTGATTTTCTTTCCCGCGCGCTTCCTTTTTACGGGGAAGCGGACAAAAGGCTTCTCGCCATGCTTCCCTTTCGCCGCTTTCTCGCGCCGTCGCTTTCTTCTCTTCCGGAGGAGGCCGTGACGCGCCGGATCGTCGCATTTCCCGGAGAAGGACACCGCTTTCTTCACGAGGCCGCGATCGCCGGGTTTGAGGGAAGGCTTTTCGCCTCCTGGTACACCTGCCCCGTGCGCGAGCTTCAGGGATACACGCCGATCCGGGAAAGCCGTTCGGACGACGGCGGCCGGACCTGGAGCGAGCCGCGCGTGATCGCCGACGATCCCGGCGAAAGGATCCTCTTCTGCCCGCCGGTGTACGCCGAGGAAAACGGACGGTTCTATCTCTTCCTGAATCAGATGGTCTCGCCCGACCATATCCATACGCTGGATCTTTACCGGCTGGATCCCGCGGAGGACCGGTTCGTCCGGCTCTGGTCGCGCCCGGTCCCCTTCAAGCTGAACACCAACGCCGTGCGGCTCTCCTCCGGCCGGCTGATCCTTCCCGGGCGGTGCGGAGAGCTTGACGGCTTTCCGAACACCCCCGCCGTCCTGATCGAAGGCCCGGAGGGGATCGAAGGCGCATGGCGGATGCGGAAAATGACGCCCGACGGCGTTCTTCCCGACGGAAGCTCCCTGGTGCATCCCGAAATGACCGTCGTCGAAACAAACGACGGGCTCGTCGCCTTCGGCCGGGACGACAACCGGCGCGTGCCCCTCGCTTACGTTTCTTCCGACGACGGCGAGACCTGGACCGGTCCGGTCGCGCACGACGTCCCCACCGTTTCCAGCAAGGTCTACGCGGGCGTGCTGCCCGACCGGAGACGGTATCTGGTCGCCAACACAGACCGGTTCGACCGGTCGCGGCTCGTCCTTTATCTGACCGGACCGGAAGGGGCGGTCTTTACTTCCCGCCTGGTCCTTTTCGACCGGGAGGATCCGAAACCGGAATTCCCCGGCGGCGCCGCCTGTCACTATCCGGCCGCCTTCGCCTCCGGGAGCTCCCTTCACATCATCGCCACCCTGGGGTTTGCCTCGGGCGAGCGGGGTGCGTGCCTTTTCACGGTGGATCTTGAAAGGATCTGACCGGCCGGGCCGCCTCTTCCCGACCGCAAGCAAAGCCGCAGGCGGCAGAAGAGGCAGGATATCCGATGAATCTACCCACCCTCAAAAAGCGCGGGAAGGGAAGCTTCGAGCTTTCCTCGCCCGTCCGGATCGAAGCCGCAGCCTCGGCGGCGGGACCTTTTGAGAAGAAAGGCCGGCTTCGCGGCGCCTTCGATCTGACCTTCGACGATCCGTATCTCGGTGAAAAGACCTGGGAGAAGGCGGAGGGGAGTCTGGCCCGAAGGACCGTGGCGCGTCTTTACGAGAAAAGCTCCCTTTCCCCCGCCGAAACCGATTTCTTTTTCGCGGGCGATCTGGAAAGGCAGTGCATGGCCTCCACCCAGGGCCTTCTGCCCTACGACGTGCCGTACTGCGGTCTTTACGGCGCCTGTTCCACCTTCGGAGAGGGACTGATCCTCGCCTCCGCCCTTCTGGATGGGGGATTCGGCCGGGCTGCGGGGGTGATCACCACCTCCCACTTTTCCACCGCCGAACGGGAATACCGCACCCCTCTGGTGTACGGCAAGCAGCGTCAGCCCAGCGCCCAGCACACCGTCACCGGCGGCGGAGCCGTTCTGCTTGCCGCCGGGCCTGCGCCCGACGGCGAACCGTACGCGGCCGTCACCCGGTTCCGGGTGGGGCGCATGCGCGACATGGGGATCGCCGATCCCGGCAACATGGGCGCGGCCATGGCTCCCGCCGCGGCCGAGACCCTGACCGGTTTCCTGGAGGATTTCGGGCGGAAGGCCGACGATTACGATCTGATCCTCACGGGAGATCTGGGCCAGGTGGGTTATGAGATCGTGCGTGATCTGACCGGCGCCATGGGGTTTCCCCTGGGCGGCGTCTACGACGACTGCGGCCGTCTTCTCTACCATGAGGAGCAGGACGCCCACGCGGGCGGTTCCGGCGCAGGCTGTTCTTCTCTGGTTTTCGTTGCTTCCGTGCTGCCGCGTCTTCTGCGGGGCGAATTGAAACGGGTGCTTCTCGCCCCCACGGGCGCGCTTCTTTCCGCCGTTTCCCTTCTGCAGGGGGAAAGCATCCCCGGGATCTGCCATCTGATCGAAGTGGAAGCCCGGTCCGGAAAGGAGGATTTCTGATGCTGCTTCGTCTTCTCGCCGCCTTTCTTGTGGGCGGCACCCTCTGCGCCCTTCTGCAGATCGCGGTGGACCGCACCGCGCTGACCCCGGCCCGGATCCTGACCGGAACGGTGGTCGCAGGCGTGATCCTTTCCGGCCTCGGTCTCTACGGTCCCTTCGCGGCATTCGCGCACTGCGGCGCCACGGTCCCTCTTTCGGGGTTCGGTCATCTGATCGCCGAGGGCGTCCGGGAGGAGATCGACCGCGCAGGCGCCGTCGGGATCCTCACGGGCGGGCTCAAAGCCGCGAGCGGAGGCCTTTCGACCGCGATCCTCCTTTCTCTTGCCGCGGCGCTATTCGGAAAAAGCAAGACCTGATCGCCGCACGGTTTTGCACGGTATACCCGACCGAAATCTGCTATACGCGGAGTTATCCACATTATCCACAAGGTTTTCCACAAGGCGCAAACAGGCTTGACAAGCCTGTTTGCGCTTTTTTGACAGCTTTTTCCCGTTCGAGGAAATCGATTTGCAAGCCTCTCTCTGTGTGTTTCCCGCAGCCGGTTTTCCCGCATAATCACACGCATAATTCGTATCTTTGTATATTTATTCCGCATACTCTATAACTCTATGCAAATCTGAAGGGTCATTCAACACACAGTTGTTTTTTCTTTACAAGAAAAGGTTTTTCCCTGTTTCATCCGTTGACAAAACGGAAAAACGCTCCCTCCGGACGGAGGGAGCGTTTCGGGTACGTTTTTTTGCGTTCAGTCTCTTGCGGAGCGGTTTTTCAGCGGGGAGAGCATCATATAGACGTAGTCGCCGCCCCGGTACAGGGTCTCCGGACCGAAAACGTCCGCCCCGACTCTGAGCGAGCGGGAGAACGTGACGTGTACCAGGAGCTTATCTCCCTCTTCCCGGAGGAAGATCCCGCCTTTGTGCAGAGAGACGACCCGTCTCGCCGCAGCGAAGCCGGTGCCCTCGCCCTTGCCGCCGAAGAGCATCTCTTCCCACTCTTCCCGCCTGCCGGGCGCCGAGGGGATGAGGAAATCCAGAGCGTACGTTTTGCCCGGGCGGAGAAAAACCGCGATCTTTTCCTTCTCCGCGGGGAGCAGCGCCTCCACCGTGAGGTTCATAAAGAGAGAGACGATCAGCTCCCTGCAGCAGACCAGCACGGGGTCCCCAAGCTCCACGCGGAGATCCACCGATCCGGCGCCGAGGTAATAATTGACCTGATCGGCGGCTTCGATCAGCACCGACGCCAGGTTTTCCTCGTGCATGACGTCCTTGGCCCCCAGAGACGCCGTCTGCAGATTGTCGGCGATCCGGACGATCCGGTCGATATTTCGGGAAAGCGGTTCGGCGTAGTGGCGGGAGACGGGATCGTTCTTCTTTCTCAGAGCGGCCGCCACCAGCACGGCGGTGGACACCGCGTCGCGGAGAGACGCGGCCGCGTTGGAAAGCGCGGGATCGTCCCCGTCCCGTTCTTCTCCGTCTCCGGGGACGAGGAGAAGAAGACCCGCGGCGGACAGCAGAGCCGTATACCGCTTCCCGCCGATCATCACCGTTTTCTTTTCGCCGGGCGTCACGGAATCCAGGAGGAGGGCCGCTTCCTCCCGCTCCATCAGATCCCGCATGCCGCGGTTTTCCATAAGCTCCTCGCCGCGCATCAGCGCGGGACAGGGCAGAGATTCCAGAAGATCCAATTCCAACCGATCCTTTCCGAAGGGAGATACCATTTAGATTTTACCATACGGCGACGGGAAATACAATCGATCCGTCTTCTTTTTTCGACAGATTTCTCTTTGGTCACCAAATCGCCTCTCCGGTAATATGATGGGATGGAGGCCCAGCCTCACACCATCGATCGGAGGTTTATCCATGCCCTGCAATCAGACCTGCAATTCATCCTGCACCTGGATCATCATTCTGGCCTTTATCATCATCTGGTTCTCCTGCGGCAACCGCTCTCTCTGCGGCGGAAACGGCGGATGCGGCGGGAGCTGCGGCTGCAACAACGGCTGCGGAGGCTTCTGACCTTTCCGAAACAGACGCGGCGCTTTTCCGGGACCGGCAAGGTCCCCGGAAAGTCCGAAAGCACACCGGCCGGATCGGCCGGTGTGCTTTTGTCTCCGGAAAGCGGGGATCACCGTTTCAGATCCGCCGGGACCTTTTCCTTCAGGATGAAGGAAATCTCGCTCTCCTCGTATTCTCTGCGGGAAACCCGCCGCTTGACTGTCAGAGACAGCGTGTCGCCCGCGCGGCGTTCCTTCAGAGCGGCCTCGAAATCCTCCATGTTCAGGATCTCTTTCCCGTCGACCGCAAGGATCAGATCGCCCGGACGCAGGCCGGTGCCCGCGTCGCTGACAGACGAGACGTAAACGCCGCCTTCGCTGACGTTGTAATACCGCGCGGTGACCGCGTCGTTGATCTCGATCAGATCCGCGCCCAGATCGATACGCCCGCGGATATATCCGTATGTGGAGATCTCCTCGATTATGCCCTTGGCGTGATCGATCGGGATCGCAAATCCCAGACCCTCCACGCTGCTTTCGCTCACCTTGGCGTTGACGACGCCGATCAGCTCGCCCCGCATGTTGAAGAGTCCGCCGCCCGAATTGCCGGGGTTGACGGCGGCGTTGGTCTGCAGCAGGCGGTAATCCTTGCCGTCGATCTCGATTTCCCGGTCCAGAGCGCTGACGATCCCGTCGGTGACCGTGCCGCCGAGCTTTCCCAGGGGATTCCCGACGGCTACCACGCCGTCCCCCACCTTCAGAGCGCCCGAGGAGCCCAGCACCGCGGCGGGCAGGTCCTTTTCGTCGATGCGCAGAAGCGCGAGATCTTCCTCGTCGTCCTCGCCGACGATCTTGGCCTCGTAACTCTTTCCCGTGGAAAGCGTCACGGTCACCTGCGTCGCGCCGGCTACCACGTGATAGTTGGTGACGATCAGGCCGTCCTCCGAAAGGATCACGCCGGATCCGGCGCCGGAGACCGGCACCTGGCCGAAGAAAGCGTTGTAGGAAACCGATTCGGTGACGATCTCCACCACCGAGGGAGCAGCGATCTCCGCCACGCTGTTCACCGTCAGGGTCTCGCTTTCATCTTCTTCCTCTCCCACGCTGCGGATCACCGATTGATAGATCACGCTTTTGGGGCTTTCCACCGTTTCGCCGCCCCGGAGGCCCGCGAAGACCGCGGCGCCCGCAAATCCCGCGCCGAAGGCAAACAGCAGAAAGCCGGCAGCCGCCGCGACGGCGGTCCATCCCCGCGCCGTTCCCGTCCTTCCTGCTCTCTCGCGGGTCCTTCTTCCGCTGCCGCCGCTCTTCTCTTCCTCCGCGCTCCGGCCGCCGTAGGCGATACCCGCGGGGTTTTCGGGGGTATAGACTCTTCCCGCCCGCGCCGGCGCGGACTCCGGGACGCCTTCCCGTCCCTGCTCTTCCGCCCCGTTCTCTTTCTCTCCGCTGCGCACCGTTCCGTTTCCCGTCTCTTGTTCCGTATCGTTCTCCGGCGGCGCGTTATCGGGCGCCGTGCCGGTCAGTTTTCTTTCTTCCTCCGATGTCATACCGGAACACCTCCCTTATCTTCTCTTTATCATAATCCCCGATTGTGTCGGCTTTATGAAGACCGGGAGATTTTTCTTTGAATTCTTTTTCCGGCGCGGCGGGCGGGACCGGCGCAAAATCCCCGATTGCTTTCCGGGCCTTCCAATGATAGAATAGGAAAGAGAAAAAACGCGCGCCGGCTCCTTCGCGGCCGGACGCCGAAAGGAGAGACCCATGAAAAAGCAGCCGGTCGACGTCAAATCGGTCGTCGCTTACTACGATTCCATTTCGATCAAGCCCTACCGCCGTCCCTTCCTGCCGGAAGGCATCCCCGAAACGCCTCTGCCGCCTATCGAAAGCATCCTTTCCCTGAACCGGGATATGGATCCCTACGTGCGCCGCGCGGCCTCCGGCCGGACGAAGCTCTTCGGCGACCCCTGCGAAGTGCTCTCCTTCATCCACCTGTCCGACGTGCACGGCGTTCTGGAGCTCTGGGACCGGATGACCGAGTTCCTCAATCATTACGCGGACATCCTTTCCTTCGCGCTGCACACCGGCGACTACTGCAGCGGTTCCCAGGCGGAATTCATCGACTGCTACGCCGAGGGGATCCCCGCGCGCCGTCCGATCCTGAACTGCGTCGGCAATCACGATACGGTGGACGGGAACGGAAAGAAGACGGAGAAGAAGCCGGTCCATGATAAGCTCTTTTCCCACACCGGCGACTGGGGCGTGACCTTCATGCCCGGCCCGCTTCCCACCGCCTACCGGAAGGATTTCCCCGCATCCAACCTCCGTCTCTTCGTTCTCGACCTCTATTACGATCAGGAAGCGGAGGCCGCCTGGCTCCGGGACGAGCTGGAACAGGCGCGGCGGGACGGCGTTCACGTGCTCACCGCCATGCACCAGCCTACGGCGGAGATCGTCGATTCCCCCGGCGTGACCTTCCAGAACGTCACCGATTTCCGGGCCATCGCCGACTATTCCGAAGTCACGCCCTTCGACGGGATCATCGCCGACTTCATCCGGGCCGGAGGCGTCCACGTGGCGAATCTCGCGGGGCATTATCACAGCGACTGGTTCGGCTACACGAAAAGCGGCGTCCTGAACGTGGCGGTCGCCTGCGCGACCGACTGGGCCGGATGGAGCGAGGGAGAAAAGGTCCGCGGCACGAGAAGCTTCGACTGCTTCAACGTGACGGCGGTGGACACGAACGTTTCCCTTCTGAAGCTTGTCCGCATCGGCGACCAGGTGGATTCCTCCCTCCGGGAAAAGCGCGTTCTCTCCTATGACTACAGGGCGAAGAAAGTCCTTTACAACGCCTGAGCCTCTCCGCAGGGCCGGAAAACGGCGATGGGATCCTCACTGATCCCATCGCCGTTATTTGATACCCTGATTCCGGATCGGGTTTTCCGGGAGCTCAGGCTCCCCGGTCTTCGTCGTAAGCCGCTCTGACGCCCTTCGCGAGCTGGTCGGCGCAGGAGGTGGGCTTGCCGCCGCAGGTGTTGCCGAGGAGATACTCCTCGATCTTTTCCACCGTCCAGCCGTCCACCAGCTTGGAGATCGCCTTCAGATTGCCGGGGCATCCGCCGAGGAACCTGATGTTCCGGACGACGTTGCCGTCGAGGTCGAAGCTGATGATGCGCGAGCATACGCTCTTCGTCTCATAATCGTGATGTTTCATTTTTGCCTCTCTTTCTTCCCCGCCGGCATGCGGAAGCCCGCGCCGGCAGGGCGTCTGTCTTTCGTTTTTCGTATCTTACGGTATATATCTCATTATATCCCGTTTCCCGTCCGTTGTCAAGGCGGCCGGCCGGTCCTTCTCAGAGCACGATCTTTTCGGGATACGCCTCGCGGCGGAGAAGGTTCCACATTTTGTCGATGTAGGCGTAGGTGTAGTGCTTCTCGTAGAGGTGATAGGCGAAGGCTCCCCGGTCGGTCATGCGCCAGACGCCGTCTTTTTCGGTGACGTACCCCATGGCCTTCGCGAACAGCAGCTCCTTTCCGTAGGCCTTCCGGAGCGGGACGCCGAAGAAGCGTTCGAAGTCCTTCTCCCGCACCTCCATCCCGTAGGCCGTCCAGAAGAGCCAGTAGACCATCCTCTGCCGCTCGGTGAAGCGCAGGGTCAGGGCGGTGGGAAGCGCTCCGCGTTTTATCCTTTCCCGATAGGCGGCAAGGGAGAAGGTGTTGATCCTGAAGCTTTTCCGGAGCAGACTGACCGCCGAAACGCCGAAGCCGAGAAAGCTTTCCCGCGTCATGGAGGAATAGGCCGCGTCCCCTTTCGCAAAGGTCCAGATCGTGGTGCGGCGGAAGCCGCGGGAGGCAAGACGCGCGGCGGTTTCCCGGAGAAGCCTTCGTTTCCTGCCGTTCGGCATGGCGGGGATCCCGTTTCCCGTGAAGGAAAAATCGATCAGAGGGTAAAGCGCGACGTGGTTGGCGCCGACCCATTCCGCGATCCGGACGTCCCGCAGAAGATCGTGCGCGGTCTGCCCCGGCAGGGCGAAGATAAAATCCATGCTGACCGTCTCGAACTTCACCGCGTCAAGCGCCTTTTTCATGGCGCGCGGGTCAAAGGGCGGGCGGCCGAGGATCCTCTGAAACTTTTTCCCGAAGGACTGCACGCCGATGGAAAGGCGGGTGACGCCCGCGTCCTTCAGGAGGCGGAGCGTCTCTTCCTTCACGTCGTCCGGATGCAGCTCGATCCCGATCCCGCCGGTGATCTCAAAGTGTTCCCGGAGCTTTCCGACGATCTCGCCGACCCGTTCCGCAAGAAGCGCCGGGCTGCCGCCGCCGAAATAGAGGCTCGTCGCACGCTTTTTCGGTTTCCCGGACGCGGTCAGCTCGATCTCCCGCAGAAGATCCCGGACGTACGCCTCCGCCTCCTCCCGCTGGTACAGGGTCTTGCAGTAGGGGCAGAAGGCGCAGATCTTCCGGCAAAAGGGGATGTGCACGTAAAGCCCGAGGTTTTCTTCGTCTTCGTAAGCGAGGCGCCGCTCTCCTCCCCGCAGGAAAAGAAAGGGGCGGGGCGACCGGGTCAGGACCGTTCTGGTCAGATCGGGCAGAAAATCCATATCGTTCTCCTATACGTACCGGGGATAGGTCAGAAGCATCTCGAGCATGACGCCGGGATGCCCCGCGAAAAGCAGAGAGTATTCGGCGGCGAAAAAATACCCGCACTCCGCGCAGAGCCCCGGGATCTCGCCGCAGCGGCCGCAGATCGAAAGCTTTCCGTTTTCCACCACCACGCACTCCCGGCACGGTTTCGGGAATTTCCCCGAAAGGAGGGCCGGGAAGGCGCTTTTCAGATTGAAGACGGGATATCCTTTTTTCATCAGATCCCGGATCACGTCCAGGCAGACGGCTTTTTCTTTTTTCGTCAGCGCCAGATCCCGGGTGTCCGGATAAGGAGTATGGAAATTGAAGGATACGGCGCGCACCGCGGGGAGCTTTTTTGCGAGAGCCGCCACGCGCCGGATCGCGCCCTTGTTGATCCGGTTGATCGCCATATAAAAGCAGATATTCCGCGCCGGGGCATGCCGCACGTTTTCCAGGATCGCGTCGAAGGTGTCGCCGCGGATGGCGTTGTGCCGCTTCCGGTCCCCGTCCAGGCTGAGAAGGATCAGATCGGCCTCGGGAAGCTCCAGAGGGAAGGTGCCGTTGGTGACGACGTTGACGATCAGAAAGCCCGTTTTCTTCGCGTCGATCACCAGGTCGCGCAAGGTCTTGTCCCCGTCCCGCCAGAGAAAGGTCTCCCCGCCGCAGAAAAAGAGGATCCGCACGCCGAGATCGTAAAGCGCCTTCATCTCCCGCCGGATCTGCCGGTAGGAGGCCATACGGGACGTGATATTGTTCACCGAGCAATGCAGACAATGGAGATTGCAGCGGTCGGTGACGATGACGGTGCCGAGGATGGGGTGATCCGGCCCGAAAAGAACGGTTCTGATCCCGTACCCCGCGAACGTGCAGAAATCCGCAAGCTTCATATCCGGCCTCCAGGCTGTCGACAGCTTTCCGTGTTTTCCTCAGTGTATCACAAACGCTCCCGAAACGCAAATCCCGGCGCGGGCAAAAGCCCGTGCCGGGAGTCTTCAGAGAGTATGCGGATCATCCGCGGAGCTTTTCCTCCGTTTCCCGGAGGGAAAGGCCGTTTTCCCGTGCTGCGCGGCGGAGATCCTCGTATTCGATCTTCTCCCTCCGGACGCCGTAGCCGGAGGCTTTTTTGACGCGGACCGGACCGAGCGCGGTTTCTCTCGTCTCCTCCGAACGGGAGAGGACGTAACGCCGCTCGACGCGTTCCCGGATGCCGAGAGTGGAGGTGTGGAGGAAGAGGAGCCGTGCGAATCTTTCCCCGTCCTCCGGTCTGCACAGGACCGTAAGCTCCACGCCCGGACGGTTCTTTTTCATGCCGAGCGGAGCCGTCGTCACGTCCAGCGCCCCTTCGGCGAGAAGCGTTTCCACGGCGAAGCCGATCTTTTCCGGGGTGTCGTCGTCGAGATTCGTGGTGAGGACCGCCACCTCGTCCCGGCCGTCCCCGGACTCGCCCAGCATGGCGCGGACGCAGTTCGCGATTTCAAAATCCTTTTTCCCCATGCCGTATCCGATCCTCTTCACCCGCATCAGGGGCATCTCTCCGAAGGAGGAAACGAAGCGCGAAAGGAGCGCGGCGCCGGTGGGCGTGCAGAGCTCGCCCCGGATCGCGCCGGAATAGACGGGGACGTTTTCCAGAAGCAGCGCCGCGGCGGGCGCCGGGACCGGCAGGATCCCATGGGCGCATTTCACCGTGCCGGACCCTACGTGCACCGGAGACGCGGCGATCTTTTCCGGCCCGATCATCTCCAGAAGGAGGCAGACCGCCGTGACGTCGGCCACCGCATCCATGGATCCCACCTCGTGAAAATGGATCTCCTCCACCGGATGGCCGTGGACCCGGCTTTCGGCGTCGGCGATCCGGGCATAGACCGCCTTCGCGTCCTCCTTCACCTTTTCGGAGAGGGGGAGCCCTTCCAGCAGCGCGTAGATCTCCCGGATCCCGTGATGCTCGTGATGATGCTCGTGTTCATGTTCATGATCATGATCCTGTTCATGTGTATGCTCGTGATCGTGCCCGTGAGTATGCTCATGATCATGCTCGTGGTCGTGATCGTGATGATCGCGGCTCTCCTCCTCCCCTCCGTTCACGGTCACGCGCATATGGGTCCCTGTGACGCCGCACTTCACGCTCTTTTCCGCCTCGAAGACAACGCCCGGGATCCCGAGCGCATTCATCTTTTCCAGAAAAGCCTTTTTCTCCTCTTCCTCCAACAACTCGTAGAGAGCCGCCGCGAGCATATCTCCCGCCGCGCCCATGCCGAGATCCAGATACAGAACCTTCATAGATACCTCCGGTGAATGTTTGTCTGCCGCGTTTTTTGAAAAGCGGCTCTTCCGATCCTTCGGAAGAGCCGCACCTTTCCTTCGGGTCAGGATTTCTTCTTGAACAGAATGGCCTTGATCTTTCCCCTGGGATCCCTGATCAGAAGCACGATCACCCAGACGATCATAGCCAGAGCGATCACCGAGAGGCCCAGGAACAGATCGTTGAGCATGTCGGCCGGAGCCGGAGTGAAGTATTCGGCGCCGAGTTCGGCATATTCGACGATCGCGTCCACGAGCCACATGATCGACGCGCCCCAGAACATGAAGCAGAGCAGGCTGGTCTTCAGTTCGCCGTTCCGGTCCCTCAGATACCAAACCAGCGTAGCCGCCAGCGCTGCGAAAACCGTCACGAGAAGCGTCAAGTCAGGCCTCCTCTTTGACTTCCGCCTTTGCCGCTCTCTTTTCGATGATCGCAGCACCGGCCAGCATCAGAAGCCACACCACCGTCACGGCGACCGCCATGCCGACGCCCGCGGTGGCCATTTCGTGAAGCATCTCCGCCGCGTCCTCCGGATTCGATGCCGCCGTCAGGAAGGGGAAGAAGGGAACGACCTCTCCGTGCCAGACGTGTTCGAAAGCCAGAAGGAAGGAGCCGCCCCATAAAAGGTTGGTCAGCCATTTCAGCTTGCGGGAGAAGGGGATCTTTTCCGCCTTCGCCGGTTCCTGCTTCTTTTCTTTGACCGACTGCGCCTTGTTAACGGCCGAAATCACGAGTGCTTCCGCGGTGGGTACGAGAAAACATGCCATTGAGAAATACCTCCTTGATGATTCGCAGAAAAAAGAGACACGGCACCCTCATCCAAGGGGCGCTGTATCTCCCTGATACGCGCGTTCCGGCTCTCCTGTTCTGCCAAATGGTTGTTCGTCTAACGCTTCTGCGTTTCATCCGGTACTTCATACCGCAATTGCCTGTACGTATATCATACAACAGAGGGACGGGTCTTGTCAAGAGGCGCGCCGGACGGATCCTTACCCCAGAAAGGCCAGGTCCCGCACGACCTCGCCCGCCAGGATGAGCCCCGCCGCGGAGGGCACGAAGGCGACGCTCCCGGGCGAAAGCTTCTCTCTTTTCCCGCCGTCCGCGCCCTCTCCGGCCTTCTCCCGCAGCGGCGCGATCGGCTCCTCCCGGGAATAGACCACCTTCAAATGCTCGATCCCCCGTTTCCGGAGCTCCCTGCGCATCACCCGCGCCAGAGGACAGACCGAGGTGTCGGCCAGATCCGCCACCTCGAACCGCGCGGGATCCAGCTTGTTGCCCGCGCCCATGGAGCTGATCAGCGGCACCCCCGCGCGCGCCGCGCGGACCGCAAGCTCGATCTTGGCCGCGACGGTGTCCACCGCGTCCACCACGTAATCAAAGCGGGAGAGATCGATCTCCTCCGCATTTTCGGGCAGATAGAAAGCCCGGATCGCATGAAAGACGATCTCCGGATGGATGGAGCGCGCCCTTTTTTCGGCGGCGTCCACCTTGTATTGGCCCAGAGTATCATAGGTCGCGAGGATCTGGCGGTTCAGGTTGGAGAGGTTCACCGTATCCCGGTCCACCGCCGTGATCTCTCCGACGCCGGTGCGCACCAGGGCCTCCAGAACGTAACCGCCTACCCCGCCCACGCCGAAGATCGCCACGTGGGAGGCGGCGAGACGCGCCATGCCCTCTTTGCCCAGAAGAAGCTCGCTGCGTTCAAAGGGTCTTTCTTCCATGCGCCGACAACCGCCTTTCTCTTCCGTCCGCATCGGTTTCGCCCGGAGAACGGGACCGCCGTTTTCCGGATCTTCTTCGCGTCTGTTCCCCGTTCTTCCTTCCGACGTTATTATATCGGCTTTTGCGCCGCTTTGCAAGTCTTCCCTCCCTTGGCAAATCCGGCGCTTTGTGATACAATACCCGAAAGACCCGCAAAAGGAAACCGCAACCTCCGGTTGCGGGATTGCAAGCCGCAGGCGGTGGCTTTCCCCCGCCTTTTTTCGTATGATAGAACCCGGAAGGAGGAATTCCCGTGCTCTCCGAAAAGCTTTACGAGCTTCGCCGGAAGGCCGGTCTTTCCCAGGAGGAGCTGGCCGAAAGGCTCGACGTCTCCCGCCAGGCCGTCTCCAAATGGGAGTCCGGCACGGCGCGGCCCGACGTGGACCGGCTGCAGGCGCTTTCACGCTTCTACGGCGTCCCGATGGAGGCGCTTCTCTCCGACGATCCTCTGCCCGCTCCGGGCGAAAGCCCGGCGCCTTCCGGGGAAAAGCCCGCCGGCATGAAAGCGGCGGGAGAAGGAAAACGGCGAAGCGGACCGGCTCTCCTGAGTCTCGGCGTGATCCTCGCCTTCGCAGGCGCGCTTCTTCTCCTGCTCCGGGGGCTTCTCGCGCTTCTTGCGCCGGCGGCCGCCGAAAGGATCGCCGAAAGCAGCGTGATCCATATCGACGGCGGGGGGATCCTGGCGATCGCCGCGGTCCTGCTGCTCGCCGCGGGAGTTCTCCTTCTGATCCTTCCGAAAAAAAGATGAAAAGGAGCCCGTTATGAAAAAGCTTGCTGTTCTTTTTGCCGCTCTGTCCGTTTTGCTTTCCGACGTCATGTGCGCCGTCACTGCCTACGCCTGGTGCGATATGGAGTGGGGCGGACGTTATCTCGGATACAGCGCCCCTCCCGAGACGGCGCTGATCCACGCGATCCCCTATCTTTTCGGGATCGTCCTCTGCGTGATCCTCGCCGTCGTCTTCGCGAAGAAAGCGAAGCGGAAAGCCTGACCCTGCCGATGAAACGCCGCCGGAAACTCCGGCGGCGTTTTTCGTATATTCGTATATCGAGAATCGTCCGGCAGGCGGGGGCCAAAAGCGCCCGGCGGTTCAGAAGGGCCGTTTCTTCCCGCATTCGGTGCAGAAATTCGCGGTATTGCGCTTTCCGCACGCGCAGATCCAGTCCGCGGGGCGGCTCCTGCCGCATTCCCGGCAGAACTTGTCCACGGTGAGATTCCCGCAGGTGCAGAGCCATTTCCCGTCCGGACCGACGACGTCCCGCTCCCGGGGCTTCTCCGCCTCCGGCACGACGCCGTCCGGGAAAAAGAGACGCGCGACCTCTGGCGTGCGCCACAGGGTGGCCCTCTCGAGCTGCGTGACCAGCGCGCCGTCTTCCTTCGTGAGGCTTACGGAGGAAAAGCCCACCGCCACGATCTCGATCCCGCGGAGCTCGCCGATCCGGGCGTTCATCTCGTCCCGGACATAACCTTCCAGCGCCGGCACCATTTCGGGAAGAGTCGAGGGATAGACCCCGATCTCCGAGATCCTGCCCGCGGCCGTCTGCAGGACCGAAGCCATCTCGGTCTTGATCTGGCCGAGAAGCGCCTGCGACCGCCATCCGCCGACCGACGCCGTCAGGCGCTTGTAGGCCTTTTCGGGATCGACGATGCGGAAGGAAAAGGCCCCGCTGCACTCCAGCCCGCAGTCCAGGTCGATATCCGCGTAATCGGCACGCACGCGGAAGGGGATCGGCCTTTCGGTCTGAAAGAAATTGCAGACGATCTCCTTCGTGTTCACGTAATAGATCCGGTGGACCACAGGCGGCGGATCGCCGCCGTAGGCGAAGCTCCGTCCCACCGCGCGGGCGAAGGAGCCGACGCCCGCCCCGCTGAAAATCGAGGGAGCGTCGCCGCTCTGAAAAAGATGCTCGCCGGGTTCGGTGCATACGTCGATGACTTTGCCGTTCCGGACGGCGATCGCGGCTTCGCCGTCAGCGACGGCGATCACCGATCCGTCGGTGATGATATCGGCGTCCCCTTTGTTCACGCTCCGCGTCCCGGCCGCACGGTAGGCACGCCGCATCAGCATGCCGTCCCGGAATCCGTCGCAGTAGAAATACTCCTTCCACTGATTCGCCGCCGTGCCGCGGATCGCGCCGGAAAGCGCCTTGAACACGCCCATGCCGTCCCCTCCTTCCGAACTTTCTTATTGCCATATGTACATTATATGGGATTCTGTACGCCATGGCAACTCTTTTCTGAATCAATCAATACAGCAGACAGCTACCTGTAAAGCCGTCTGCCGTATTGATTGCAGTTTTATATCCGATTTACGAAAGCTCGTCGGAATAGGTTTCTCCATCGTAGGTAAAGGGAATCAGCTTCCCTCCGTTCCAGACTTCATCCCACCAGCTCTCTTTCTCCAGTCGTTCGCGCCATTCGGCAATGCCTGGGATTCGGAAATTGCGGCTGGCAGTCAGAAGTACCTCCGGATCTTCTCCCGCAAGATATCTCTTCTCTACCATCGTCAGGTAATTCATGCGAATCAGGAATTCTTCATTTTCCTCCTCGGCGGCGCTGATCAATTCCTGTTTGATCTTTCCTTCCTCCAGTTTTCTCCGTGTCTCCATAAACGGCCAATAATACTCTATACGCCGATCGAGTTCCTGACGCAGTTCCGCTTCCGCCGCTGTGTTCCCCCGACTCGAAAGGAGCTCCTTCAGAAGCGACTCGATATCCCGACCGGTGAGATAGCAGCCGGGGTTTGCCGGGAACGGCAGCGCTGTCTCGTCGTACGGCGTGATGCTCACGCAATCGTCTCCGCTGTCGTATTGCCCCGCCCGGCCGATCGTGAGCTGTGTGGTCTCCCGCTTATCCGTGAGACCGTAAAGGATCCCGATCACCGTCCCGTTGTGCAGATCGAGAAGCAGGTTCTCCGTCGTTCCGTAGCTGCCGTAAAGGGTCTCTTCTTTCTGGAATTCTTCCGACGGGAGTCCTCCTTCCGCGGAAGCAGCCTTGTCGATCTCCGGCGAGAGTACAGCCGCGCGGAGTTTTTCCGGTGCGAGCAGCGAAGCGAGCGCAGCGAGTTTCTCCGGATCGGTGATCTCGACGCTCCCGCCCTTCCAGGTGACCGTCGCTTTGTCGGTCTCTGTCGAATACGACGGTCTGAGATACTGCCCCTTCACGTATTCCGATCGGGCATGAAGCAGCGTGGCGAGTCTTTCGTCCCGTTCCGGGCCGGTCCCGGTTCCCGCGATCCAGTCCTCCACGGGAGAAAGCGCGGTCAGACCGTCCGTCTCTCCGGTCTCCGTTTCTTTTTCCCCTTCGCCGGGCGTCTTTCCCCGCATCCTCTCCACAAATCCTCTTACATCCCCGGTGCATACATCGACCCGGTCAGTCTCCGGATCCTCCCCGAGGGTATCGACGTGAACAAGATGGATAAATGACGGCTTATCTTCCGGATCCGGCTTATTCCCCGCACCGCCGATCCAGAGGGAGAAATCATCTCCCATTTTGTAAAGGCGGATATACATACCTGAGCCGGTCACGATATGCCAGTAGTCCGCGAAATCGCCCCAGGTCAGTCCCTCTCCCTTTTCTTCGGAAAGAAGGATCACGATCTCCGGCGTCAGACGGGGCTTCGCATGCCACTCTTCGCACTTTATGCTGCAGCGCCTGCTCTGCTCTCCGACATACAGCTGGGAATCGAACGCCGCTTTCCAGAGAGCGCGCGGGAATTTCCCTTTTATATCGTCGGTAAAGTAGCCTCCGTCCCGCGGTTCCCAGAATTCGACGGTCTCATATTTCTCCCCGCCCGTTCCCGGAATTTTTCTGAGCGTGACGGCTGTGGGGATATGGGAAGCGCTGGCCTCTTCCATGAACCCGTCCTTTTCGGTATATACCGCATAGTATATCCAGAGGTAGACAGTCGTCTCGTTTCCCTTTTCCTCCGTGCCCAGAACGACATAGTCGCTGGTCCTGAAGGTGCTGTCGTCACTGTAGACCATACTGTTGGGATCCTGACCGGGAATGCTCTGTTCCAGAGCCGCCCGCACCTCCTCCGAAAGCTCTGTTTCAGGCTCCTCTCCTTTCCGCAGGGGGCCGGTCAGGAGGCACACGGCCGCCGCCGAAAGCGCGAGGATCGCGGCGAGGATGATCCAGAACGCGGGCTTTTTATAGCTGAGGACCGACTGGATCCGCTTTTTCGTCCCAACTTCTCCGAA
>JAFRWU010000093.1 GCA_017441705.1 Clostridia bacterium
GGCTTCCTTCTGGATGACGTCGTGGGCGCCGCCTTCGGTGATACTGGTGGCACTGACCAGGGTCAGCTTGGCCTTCTGCTGCAGCTCGGGGATCGAAAGCGCGCCGCAGTTGCACATGGTGGAACGCACCTTGCTGAGGGAAAGCGCCACGTTATCCTTGAGGGAACCGGCGTAGGGCACGTAGGAATCGACGCCTTCCTCAAAGGAAAGCTTCTTGTCTCCTCCCATGTCGTAGCGCTGCCAGTTGCGGGCCCGGTTGGAGCCTTCGCCCCAGTATTCTTTATAGTAGGTGCCGTTGATGTTGACGCGGTTGGTGGGGCTTTCGTCAAAACGCGCGAAGTAGCGGCCCAGCATCACGAAATCGGCTCCCATCGCCAGCGCCAGGGTGATGTGATGGTCGAACACAATGCCGCCGTCGGAGCAGACCGGCACGTAAATCCCGGTTTCCTTGTAGTATTCGTCGCGGGCGCGGCACACGTCGATCAGAGCGGTGGCCTGACCGCGGCCGATGCCCTTGGTCTCGCGGGTGATGCAGATCGATCCGCCGCCGATGCCGACCTTCACGAAGTCCGCGCCGCATTCGGCCAGGAAGCGGAAGCCGTCTCCGTCCACCACGTTGCCCGCGCCGACCTTGCATTTGTCGCCGTAACGCTCGCGGATCCAGGCAAGGGTCCTCTTCTGCCATTCGGTGAAGCCCTCGGAGGAGTCGATGCACAGGACGTCGGCCCCCGCCTCCAGGAGGGCGGGCACGCGTTCGGCGTAGTCGCGGGTGTTGATGCCCGCGCCGACCACGTATCTCTTGTGATCGTCCAGAAGCTCGTCGGGATTCTGCTTGTGGGTGTCGTAGTCCTTGCGGAAGACGAAATACTTCAGCCTGCCTTCCCCGTCCAGAAGGGGCAGGGAATTGAGCTTGTTGTCCCAGATGATGTCGTTGGCTTCCTTCAGGGTGGTGCCCTCCGGCGCCCAGACGAGCTTGTCAAACGGGGTCATGAATTCCCGGACCGGCGTGTCCGGCGACATGCGGCTGACCCGGTAATCGCGGCCGGTGACGATGCCGAGAAGCTTTCCGGAGGCGGTGCCGTCGGAGGTGACCGCCACGGTGGAGTGCCCGGTCTTTTCCTTGAGCGCCACGATATCGGCCAGGGTGTCGTCCTCCTTCACGTTGGAATCGCTGGTGACGAAGCCGGCCTTGTAGCTTTTCGCGCGGTTGACCATCGCGGCCTCGTCGGCGACCGACTGAGACCCGTAAATAAACGAAACGCCGCCCTCGGTGGCAAGCGCCACCGCCAGACGGTCGCCAGAGACCGACTGCATGATGGCGGAAACCATGGGGATGTTCATGGTGATGGCGGAGGTCTCTCCCTTTTTGAATTTGACAAGAGGGGTTTTCAGGCTGACGTTGGCGGGGATGCATTCCGCGGAGGAATATCCCGGGATCAGGAGATACTCGTTAAAGGTATGGGACGGTTCGTTGATGAAAATGGCCATGTGCTTCTCCTCTCTTCTCTCTGTTCTCTATTCCCGAAAGCGCCGGGCGCTTTGTTGGATCGGTTTCCGCCCTCCCCGAGGACGGGCGATTCCGGCAAAAAGATATTTTTACGATTATACCAGAATCGGCCGTTTTTGCAATATCCATTTTGCACAAATTCCCCGTCGGAATGGCGGGAATGGTTGAAACTTTCACGTCCGCATGGTATGATAAACGAAAGCGCGGGACCCCGGACGCGCGAGTAACGGCAAAGGATCGATCGGCAATGGCACTCGGATCTCGGCGCGGGCGCGCGGATCTTCTGAACGGCCCGATTTTCAAGAGTCTTCTCCTCTTTTCGCTGCCCATCCTGCTGGGCAGCATCGTAAGCCAGCTTTATAACGTGGCCGACTCCATGATCGTCGGCCGGTTCGTCGATTCCGACGCTCTGGCCGCGGTGTCGGCCAGCTCACCGGTGATGAGCATCATCAATATGTTCCTGATCGGGCTTTCCTCCGGCTCCACGGTGGTGATCGCCCAGCGCGTCGGCCTCGGCGACAGGGACGCCCTGCAGAAGGCCGTGAGCACCACGGCTTTTCTGACCCTTGCCTGCTCGGTCTTCATCACGGCGGCGGGACTTCTGGCCGCGCGGCCGCTGCTTCTCCTCCTCGGCACGCCCGAAAAGATCTTCGGTTCGTCTCTTTCCTATCTGGTGGTGATCTACGCCGGCACCACCGGCAACATGATCTATCAGATGGGCTCCGGCGCGCTGCGCGGGATGGGCGACGCGAGCTGGCCCTTTTATTTCCTGCTTCTGTGCAGCGGACTGAACGTGGCGCTGGATCTTGTCGCGGTCCTGGTCCTGGATCTCGGCGTACTCGGCGTCGCCGTCGCCACCGCCCTTTCCCAGCTCGTTTCGGGGATCGGGGTGATCCTGCGCATCCGCCGCGGGAATTACGGCGTCAGGCTCTCCTTTGCGGATCTGAAGCCCGATCCCGCGGAGATGAAAAGGATCGCGGGCATCGGTCTTCCCGCCGCCGTACAGAACGTCGGCAACGCGATCGCGGCGCTGGCGGTGCAGTCCTCGGTCAATTTCTTCGGTCCGTCCTTCATCGCCGCCAACTCCATCGTCACCAAGGTGGACGATCTTCTTTACATCCCCATCATGGCTCTCAGCACGGCGCTCTGCACCTTCGTGGGGCAGAACATGGGCGCCTTCCGCATGGACCGGATCAAGAAGGGGATCAATCAGAGCATCGGATTCCTCACCGCCGTGGGCGTGGGTCTGACGGGGGTCCTGATCCTCTGCCGGAATCTTCTGCCCAGGATCTTCACCGACGAGAAGGAGGTGGTGGCGTACGCCTCCGAAGGCCTTTTCATCATGTCCTTCGTCTGCCTGTTCCACGGGACAGACCGCTGCCTGGTCAACGCCATGCGCGGCGCGGGCAAATCGGTGGTGCCCATGATCACCGCGCAGTTCGGGGCCTTTTCCCGGATCCCCCTCGCCTGGCTTCTCGGCGTCAGGGCCGGCGACTGGCGCGGGATCTTTTACGCGCTTCTGATCGCATCCTTCCTCCGGGCCGCGGCCATCGCCGTCTACTACTACGGCGGCGGCTGGAAACGGGCGGTCCGGAAATTCGAGCGGCAGCACGCCGCCAGGCAGAAATGCTGACGGTGAGAAAGGGAAAAACCGCGGGACCGGCGTCTGCCGGTCCCGTCTTTTCAGAAGCATTTTCCTTCCCGCAGCGCGCGGCAGGATTCGATTTTCCCGCAGCGGTAGCACAGCTCGTTCTTCGAGAAGCCGTCCCGGAAAAACTCGACGATGTTTTCCGCCGTGGTCTCCGCGATGGCTGAGAGCGCTTCCCCGGTGAGAAACGCCTGGTGCGAGGTGACGATGACGTTGGGCATCGAAAGAAGTCTGGCCAGAACGTCGTCCTCCATGATATGCCCCGAAACGTCCTCGAAAAAGATATCCGATTCTTCTTCGTAAACGTCCAGGCACGCCGCGCCGATCACGCGGCTCTTGATCCCTTCCAGAAGCGCCTCGGCGTCCACCAGCGCGCCGCGGGAGGTGTTGACGATCACCACGCCCTTTTTCAGGAGGCCGAGAGTCTCTCTCCCGATCATGTGTCTCGTTTCCCCGGTAAGCGGGCAGTGAAGCGAGATCACGTCGCTTTCCCGGAAAATCGTTTCCAGATCGACGTAGGAAAAATCCGCATCCTCCGCGGGGAATTTGTCATAGGCCAGGACGCGCATGCCGAAGCCCTTCGCGATCTCGATGAAGGCTCTTCCGATCCTTCCCGTGCCGATCACGCCCACGGTTTTGCCGTAAAGCTCGAACCCGGTGAGCCCCGAAAGGCTGAAATTGAAGTCCCGGGTCCGGTTATAGGCCTTGTGGATCCGGCGGATGGAGGTCAGGAGCAGGGCGAAGGCGTGTTCGGCCACTGCGTGAGGGGAATAGGCCGGCACATGCACCACGTGCACCCTGCCGTAAGCGGCGCGCACGTCCACGTTGTTGTAGCCCGCGCACCGGAGGGCCACCAGCTTCACGCCCATTTCGGCGAGCATTCCGATCACGCGGGAATCCACCGTGTCGTTGACGAAAACGCACACGCCGTCAAAGCCCCGCGCGAGCTCCGCGGTATCCGGTCCGAGCTTCGCCTCGAAAAAGCGGAAATCCACGTTCTTTTCCCTCCCCGCTTTTTGGAAAGCGGGGATATCGTAATTCTTCGTATCAAACAGGGCGATCTTCATCGGCTTCTCCTTCTCCGCCGCCGTCGGTCCGGGCGGCGCGCGGTTTTCTTTCCCGTATATACTGTACCACAGAACCGGAAAAAAGTACAGCGCGGGCCAAATTCGTTTCAAACGTCCGTTCCGGGACAGGGAGAGGTCTGCGGAATCGCGTTTTTCCCGGAAAAAGGCGGCTTTCGGGGAAAGCGCCGCTTGCCTTTTCCGGGCGGCTTGTGTATAATGAAATCATCCAAACGAAAGAACAACGGAGGTAGCGGCTATGTATCCTTTCAAAATCGGCGTCATCCCCGAAAGCTTCCGCGTGGAGCGGTTCGCTTCGCTTGAAAAGGCGGCGTCCATCGGCGCCAAAGGCGTGCAGGTCTACGCCACCCACGACGATTTCTGCGCAGAAAACCTGACCGCAGATCAGAAAAAGGCATTTCTCACCAGGCTTCAGGATCTGGGGCTCGTGGTCTCCGCCCTCTGCGGCGACTTCGGCAAGGGCTTTACCGATCCGGAGCTGAACAAGATCTACGTGGAGAGAAGCAAGCGCGTTCTGGACCTGGCTCTGGAATTCGGCACCGACGTGGTGACCACCCACATCGGCAGGGTGCCGGACGACGACGCCTCGGACACCTACAAGATCATGCAGGAGGCCTGCGGGGAGCTTGCGGCCTACGCCGATTCCCTGAAGGCGCATTTCGCCGTGGAAACCGGTCCCGAAAAGGCGGTCGTTCTGAAGGCCTTCCTGGATTCCCTGGGCTCCACCGGCGTCGCGGTCAATCTGGACCCCGCCAACCTCACCATGTGCGTGGGCGACGACGCGGTGCAGGCGGTCTACACCCTGAAGGATTATATCGTACACACCCACGCCAAGGACGGCGTGATGATCGTCGGCGAGGAAAACCGCCCGTGGCAGGAGCTCCCGCTCGGCCAGGGAGACGTGGACTGGCCGAACTACCTCAAGGCTCTGAACGACATCGGATACAAGGGCTTCCTGACCATCGAGCGCGAATGCGGCGACGATCCGGAGGCCGATATCCGCATGGCGGCCGACTTCCTCCGGAAGCTGATCGGCTGAAACGGCATCCCCGCATAAAAGACCCGCGGGCCGTCGACGAACGGCCCGCGGGATTTTTTCTTTCCGTCAGATCCTTTTGACTTTCTTTTCGTCGTAATAACCGCGGGCGGCGGGCTCCTCGTCGGCCTTTCCCAGCGTGACGATCCCGATGGGGATCCTGTCGGTGCCGATGACCTTCGCGATTTCCGCGCTTCGCGCCGGGTCGGGATAGATCCCGCACCAGCAGGTGCCGTATCCGCGATCCAGCGCCTCCAGCATCAGGTTCTCGATGGCGGCGCCGGCGTCCTGCGGCGTAAACTCCCGCGCGACTTTATCATATCCGCCGGGCACCGTCACCACGATCCCCACGGCGGCGTCCAGAAGATGCCGGCAGTAGGGATGATGCGCGACGACCTCCCGCTTCTTTTCCTCGCTTTCCACCACCACAAATTCCCACGGGCGGCCGTTTCTGGCGCTGGGCGCCATCATGGCGGCCTCCAGGATGCCCTTCAGATCCTCTTCGGCGAGAGGGGCTCCCTTCACGTAGCGGCGGATGCTTCTTCTTTTCCGGATGGCTTCCTTCAGTTCCATGCTCTGCTCCTTTCCAGCGAAAAAGACGGTTTCTTCTGTGAAAAGCCGGTTCCTTTCGGGACCGGCTTTCAGGCGTTACGATTCCGCGGTCTGCGCCGCGTTCTTCTTTTCCGGCAGCACCTCGTCGGAGAGGCGATACCGGCTGCTGTATTTTTCATAGGCGGCCAGGAATTCCGCGCCGCCCTTCTTGATGACGTTGAGGGAGCTGTGGGTTTCAAAGCTCGCGTCTCTGATCTGCAGGAGCGCCACCGCGATGTTGGAGCAGTGATCCGAGATCCTTTCAAAGCTGGTCAGAAGATCGGCGAACACGAAGCCCATTTCGATGGTGCATTCGCCGGCCACCAGCCGTTCCACGTGCCGCAGCTTGATCGATTCCTTCAGGTCGTCGATGACCTGCTCCAGAGGCTCGACCTCCCGGGCGGCCACGGCGTCGTCCCGTTCAAAGGCGTCGAAGGTCATGTTCACGATCTGACGCAGGGCGTCGGTGATGACCTTGAGATCAGCCTTCGCCGGAGCGGAGAAGGTGATCTCCTTGTCGTCGATCTCCTCGGCCGATTCGCTGATGTTGCAGGCGTGGTCTGAGATCCTTTCAAAGTCGCCGATGGCGTGCAGAAGCTTGACGGTTTCATTTCCCGCCGAAAGCGTCAGGTCGGCGCTGGAAAGCTTGACCAGATAGGTGCCGAGCTTGTCCTCGTAGAGGTCCACCTCGTCCTCCAGCCGTTTGATCTCCTCGTCCTTATGCCGGTCGAATTCGTCCACGCATTCCAGGGAGAGGAACAGAGCCTTGCGGGCTTTGTTCGCCATGTCGGCCGCCGCGCGGCGGCTCTGCTCGATGGCGACGCCGGGGGTTTTGAGGAAGCGTTCCTCCAGAAGGATGCCGCCGCCGATGCTTCTCTTGTCCCGGATGGTGACCTCCGCAAGCTTGCAGAGCAGATTGGAGAAGGGCAGAAGGATCAGGGTCGCGACCACCTTGATCACCGTGTTCACCAGCGCGATGCCCACGCTGGTAGCCGCAGCCGCGCCGATGCCGCCCACGGCGGTCCGGGAGAAGATATAGTCCAGAAGATAATAAAGGGGAAGACAGATCACCGTGCCGAGCACGTTGAAATAGAGATAAATGAAGGCCGCGCGCTTCGCTTCGACCTTGGCGCCCATGCTGGAGAGCAGAGCGGGGACCGACGCGCCGATGTTCATACCCATGATCACCGGAAGCACCGTGCCGTAGGTGATGCTGCCGGTCACCGAAAGGGCCTGCAGGATACCGACCGAAGCCGAAGAGGATTGCAGGACGGTGGTGATCACAATGCCCACCAGAATGCCGAGCAGCGGGTTGCTGAAGAATCCGATGGCCCTGGTGAAAACCGGATCCTCCCGGAGGGGAGACACCGCCTCCGAAATCGAATGCATGGCAAACATCAGGACCGCGAAGCCCAGCATGATGGTGCCGACGTCCTTCTGCCGGTCCTTCTTCCCGGCCATGATGAACAAGATCCCGATCACCGCGATCACCGGCGTAAAGGTGGTGGCGCGGAAGATGTCTTCCCAGATGCTGTTGCCCGGCAGGGTGGAGAGAGTGAGGATCCACCCGGTCACCGTGGTGCCCACGTTGGCGCCCATGATGATGCCGACCGCCTGGGAAAGCTTCATGATCCCGGCGTTGACAAAGCCGACCACCGTCACGGTGGTGGCGGAGGAGGATTGCAGGACCGCCGTCACCGCGGCGCCGAGAAGAACGCCGAGAAGACGGGAGCTGGTGACCCGTTCCAGAAACTTTTCAAGCTTGCCGCCGGAAAGCTTCTCCAGTCCGTTTCCCATGACGCGCATGCCGTAGAGAAAGAGCGCTACGCCGCCGAGCACGGTCAGGAGAGAGAATATATCCATGATGATCCCCTTTTTCGTCTTATTCGCGATCGGGAAAAGCTGGAATCGCCGGTTTGCGGAATCAGTGAGAGGCCGCCGCGGCTGCGGCCGCCTGTTCTTCTCCGATGCTGTCGATCACGAGCACCGCTCCCAGAAGCAGAAGCTCGAGCCCGGGGTCGTCGATCGTGAGCTCGTAAAAATCGCCCCAGGTGAACCAGGCTTTTTTGACGCTCCCCACCGGGACGCCGTCCATCAGGAACTCATAATCGTGTTCCCAGAAATTGCCGGTGATCGTAAGGCCGGAGCCTTCAAAGGTATAGTGCGGACGGAACAGGGTGAAATCCCGCCGGATCGTAGCGGCGTACGCGCCTTCGGTCCACAGCTCGTACCGGCTGAGGAAGGTCCAGAGCTTTTCCCGGATGAAAAGCCATTCCTTTCCCGCGCCGTCGGTGACGTGAAGCTTTCGCGCAAAGGTCAGGAGCTCTCCCGCCACCATGTAGCGGACGCCTCCGTTTTCGTCCGTCACCGTGAAGCGGCTTCGCCAGGAAAAAACCTTCTGCTTGATATAAAGCTTCACTTGCCCTCACCCTCCGTCATTTTATATTGTAGCATAAAACTCTGCAAATGCAAGAGCTTTCTGTCCCCGTTTGCAAAAAGTGTCCCTTCGTGATACAATCAGAAAAAACGGGGAGGGAAGCGGCATGCGATGGCTGATCGTCTGGCTGATCCTGGTTTCTGTCTGGGGCGTGCTCCTCACGCTCTTCGACAAAAGCGCCGCAAAGCGCGGGGCGCGGCGGGTGCCGGAAGCGGCGCTCTTTTTGACCGGCGCTCTCGGCGGCGCCTTCGCCATGTTCCTCTGCATGCGGATCGTCCGGCACAAGACTGCGCATACGAAATTCATGCTGGGGTTCCCCCTGATGATCCTGGGGCACGCTCTGCTTCTTTATTATCTTCTCTTCGTTCTCAGGATCTTCGGTGAGTTCTGAAAACGGGAGCCCCCGTTTCTTCGGATCCGGGAAAGCGGCGGACGCATGAAACCGTCCGCCGCTTTGTATTGCTCTCTGTATTCAGGAAAATGAAAAGCTCTATTCCGCTTCTTCCCCGGCTTCCAGCGCACGGCGGCAGATCGCGAAAAGATCCCGGATCCGTTCCTCTTCCCCGCCGAGAAAAAGCCAGCCGAACACCGCTTCGAGCCCGGTGGCCAGGGCGTATTCGCCCGGATCGCTTCGCCGGGCGGCGGCTTTGGGGTGCGCGTTCCGTCCTCTGCGGAAAACCGCCGCTTCCTCTTCCCGTAAACCGGGGAGCGCGGCCTCCGCGGCCTTCGCCTGCGCCGCCGCCGTCACGAAGGAAAGCGCCCTGCGGTTCAGTTCGCCGATGGCGCCTTTCCCGGCCGAGGTGAGATACGATCTGACCTCCAGTTCGTACACGGCGTCCCCAAGGTATGCCAGCTCCAGGCTCCCCATTTCTTTCCGATCCTTCATGCTCCGGCCTCTTTTCCCTGTTTTCCGTCTTGATTTTAGCACAGAAAAACAAATATTGCAAACTGCGATTCGTTATGTTATACTTAAGAGAACCGAGTCATACGGAGAAAGCGCGCCGGTTTTGACCGGTTTTTCTTTCCTCCGCCGCATATTTCCCCTTTCCCGGCGAAAAATAGCCGTATCCGGAAAGGGGGAATCCGACCGTGATCAGACTTGAAAACGTGACCAGACGCTACCTGATCGAAGGGAAAACCATCGCCGCGCTGGACGGCGTATCGCTCGATCTGGAGCGCGGGGAGGAAATTGCCGTGGTCGGCTCCTCCGGCTCGGGGAAAACCACTCTGCTCCATCTTCTGGGGCTTCTTCTGAAGCCGGACGGAGGTCGCTATCTTCTGGCGGAGAAAGACGTTTACGCTCTTTCCCCCGCAAGACGCGCCGCTCTCCGGGCCGAATTCATCGGGTTCGTGTTTCAGGATTTTCACCTGAATCCCCGCTTCACCGCGCTGGAGAACGTGGAGCTGCCGCTTCTGATCGCCGGCATGGGACGGAACGCCCGGCGCATCGCCGCCGGAGAAGCGCTCCGCCGCGTCGGGCTGTGGGACCGGCGCGATCACCTGCCGCGGGAGCTTTCGGGCGGCCAGCAGCAGCGCGTGGCCATCGCCCGCGCTACGGTAAGGCATCCGCCTCTGATCCTCGCGGACGAGCCCACCGGCAATCTCGATCCCGAGGCTTCCGATCGCGTGCTCGCCCTTCTGCGGGAGGAAAACCGGGCGGGAGCCGCCGTGGTCATGATCACCCACGATCCCCGGGCCGCGGCTTCTTTCCGGCGGGTCGTCACCATCGACCGCGGCAAGCTGATCGGGGACGTCCGCCGTCCCGTCATCTGACATCTCACCGTCATGCGCCGGGCGTTCCGCCCGATTGGGAGTACACATAAGCCATATGGAAAGACGCGACAAAACGAATTATTATCTCGACATCGCCGAAACGGTTCTTGAACGCAGCACCTGTCTGCGCCGCCGCTACGGCGCCATCATCGTCAAGAACGACTCCATCGTCTCCACCGGATACAACGGCGCGCCGCGGTCCTGCCGCAACTGCACCGACATGGGAACCTGCCGGAGAGAGGCGCTCAATGTGCCCCGCGGTCAGCGATATGAGCTGTGCCGTTCGGTCCACGCCGAACAGAACGCCATCATCGCCGCCTCCCGGGACGAAATGCTGGGAGCGACGCTCTACCTCGCGGGCAGGGACGCGAAAACCGGAGAGGTCCTTTCCGACTGCACCCCCTGCGCCCTGTGCCGCCGGTTCATCATCAACGCCGGTATCGTAAAGGTCGTCTGCCGGATCTCCAGGGACGACTGTACCGTCACCGACGTGGAGGAATGGATCAAAAACGACGAAAGCCTTCAGCTGATGGGCTGAGGATTCCCTGCGTCCACATACGCCAATGCAAAAGGAAGGGGTTTTTCTCGTATGAAAAAAACGCTTGCTCTTCTACTCGTTTCCCTGATGCTCCTGTCGCTTGCCGCCTGCGGATCCGGGGGGTTCTCGCTGGGCCGGTTCGAGGGGAACGAATACCATAACGACATGCTGTCCCTCTATTTCCGTCTGCCCGCCTCCTGGCACCGCGCCGACGCGGCCGAGGCGGAATCGCTTCTCGGCATGAAGCGCACGGTTTACGATACGTATGACGAAGAGGCTCTCGCAGAGGTCGAAAAGGATCACGCCTTCGATCTCGGTTACGCTTTCGTTCTTTCTACCGACGGCGGGCTCGACCGGTTCGATCTTCTCTTCCAGAAAAACACGGGCGACGGCGACAGCGCTTCCTACATCGCCTCCGCGAGAGAGCAGCTGGAAAAATACGGCGATCTCTGGGAGATCCGCACGGTTTCAAACGAAACCGTCACGATCGCGGGGCACGAATACGTGGCGCTGGAGATGATCCTGAAAAACGGAGACACGGTCCTGCGGTACTATTATCTGACCACCGTGGCCGAAGGATACTACGTCACCATGATCCTGACCACCTCGCTCGTCGATTATTCCTTTGCGGATTTTCTTTCCACCCTCAATCAGAGCTCGGTCAGCTACTACGGGCTGGAAACCAAATAAACGCCGGGCCGTATACAGAAAGGATCCAAAAGGGCCGTTCCTGACGCGGCCTCTGTCAAACGGGCCGCAAGAAAAACAAAAACGTTTCGATTGAAAAAACCACCCTGCGCCATAGCAGGGTGGTTTTTTCACGTGTCCCGGCAGGCGCCCCGGGTCCAGGCAAATTGCACAATTTTTTCTTTTTTTGTTCTTTACATCTGCGCATTTTTGTTCTATAATAAAGGTAAGGAAGCAAACCTTGCAGGGAAGCCGAAGCCGGCCCGCTCCCCCGGTCCCGGGAAGGCGCCCCGCAGAGAAATCGTTTCCGCAATACACAGAACGGAGGTTTCGCATCATGAAAAGGATCCCGCTTCTTCTGATGATCCTGCTTTTCATCTCCGCGTTATTCGCCGGCTGCGCCGGCAAGACCCCCGACGTCATCGAATCCGAAAAGAACGCCAAGGTCACTCTGGAAACGCTGGACTGGGCGATCCCCGTGGAGATCGACGGCGGTGAATCCACCACCTACACCCTGGCGCAGGCCAAAGCGCACAAGATCGTGAAGATCTACTGCTCCTACCGGTTCGTGCCCCGTTCTTCCAATACCGCACCGCAGGTCACCACCGCCATCTTCGAAGGGATCCTCTTCTCCGACTTCCTGGCGGATATCGGATATCCCGACGCCTCCTCGGTCACCATCTATCACACCAACGAATCCTATTACAAGCCCTTTGAATTCGACAAAGAGATCCTCAACGATCCGGGAAGCATCATCACCTGGATCCAGAACAAGAAAGAGGTCATCGCGGAATCCGATTCCTACGTCGGTTTTGCCGCAGCAAACGGCGGTGTGGACGATATGTGTCATTCGATCGCCAGGATCGTCGTGCATCCATAACAAAAATGCAATGTGCATTTTGTGCAATTCGTCGTTGACTTGTCGCCCGGTTTATGGTAAAATTCCTTTATCACCTGATGAAAGGACTACAACTGCTATGAAACGGATTGCTGCATTGATTCTTCTTCTGGGTCTTTTCTGCTGCCTCTTCGGAAGCTGCACCGGCAAGACCCCCGACGTCATCGAATCCGAAGCCAAGCTGGTGACCCTGGACGACGTCAACTGGTCGATCCCCATCACCATTGAAGCCACCGGCGAAACCGTCACCTACACCATGGAGATGGCCCAGAAGCACGATCTCGCCAAGACCTACATTTCGGCTTATCAGTATGAGAACGCTCAGGCGCAGGGCGCCCCGCAGGTCACCACCCTGATCCTGGAAGGCGTTCGCTTCAAGGACGTTCTGGCCGATCTGGGCGTCACCGAGTGTTCTTCCGTTTCGGTCGCCCACAACGCGGCGGACCGCGGCGTCTACGAATACGATCACGACATCGTCTGGAGCGACAACACCGTGATCGGCTGGATCCAGAACAAGAACCAGATCGTCGAGGATTCCGCGCCCTCCTACGTTGCCTTCGGTTCCAAGGATGGCGGCGTGCACGATTTCTGCCACTCCATCAAGAATATCGTCATCCACCCGTAAGCCTGATCCGTCATGCAAGAGGATCGCCGGATTTCCGGCGATCCTCTTTTTCCCGGAAAGGCTTCCGGATCCGGCCCGCGGGCAAATTCACGGTTGCTTTTCCGCGCGGGATATGATAGAATGATACCATCACAAAGGAAGAAAGAAGGAGTATACCATGAAAAGAGCCGTTTCTCTTCTCTGCGCCATGATCATGATCTTCGCTCTTCTTGCCTCCTGCACCGGCAAGACTCCCGACGTCATCGAATCCGAAGCCAAGATGGTGACCCTGGACGACGTCAACTGGTCGATCCCCATCACCATTGAAGCCACCGGCGAAACCGTCACCTACACCATGGAACAGGCCCTGAAGCACGACCGTGCCAAAACCTACATCTCGGCTTATCAGCTCATCGGCGACAACGGCGCCGGCAACAACGCGCCGCAGGTCGCGACCTTCATTCTGGAAGGCGTTCTGTTCAAGGACGTTCTGGCCGATCTGGGCGTCACCGAATGCTCCTCCGTCACCGTCACTCACAACGCTCTTTCCACCCCGTTCGAATACGATCACGACATCGTATGGAGCGACAACACCATCGTGGGATGGATCCAGAACAAGAACCAGATCGTCGAGGATTCCGGCCCCACCTATGTGGCCTTCGGTTCCAAGGACGCCGGCGTGCACGATTTCTGCCATTCCATCAAGGAAATCATCATCCATCCGTAACTCAACCTGCAAAAAAGAGCTTCCGGAGACGGAAGCTCTTTTTTATACACTGCGTCTTTCCTGCGATCTCATGAAACGAGGCGTACGCTCTTGAGGAAAAAAACTCTGTTTCCGCGGCTCTTCTCCGCGTTCTTTCTTCCCTTTCTGCTTTTCGCGCTGTTCCCCTCCTGCGGTCAAAGGAGCGCCGAAGCCACGGTATTCGCCATGGATACCGCGGCGATCCTCCGTCTGGAGGGCGAAGGGGCGGAGGAGGTTCTTCCTTTGCTGACGGCGGAGCTTGACCGGCTGAACGGTCTTCTGGACGCCGAGGGCGAAGCGCTCTCCGCGCTCCGCCGGGGAAGCTCCGTCCGGGATCCCGAGATCGTCTCGCTTTTGCGCGCGGCGGCGGAGGTCTCGGAAAAAACCGGCGGCGCGATGGACGTGACGGTCAATCCCGCGGTGGAGGCCTGGGGCTTCCGCTCCGGGGACTATCGCGTGCCGCAGGAGGAGGAGCTCCGCTCTCTCCGGGAAAAGACCGGCTGGGAGAGCATCTCCTTTCACGGCGGCGCCGTTTCCCTTCCCGAAGGCTTTTCCCTGACCCTCGGCGCCGTAGCCAAGGGCTACGCCGGCGACCGGCTGCGGGAAATCGCAGAAGAGAACGGGATCCGCCGGGGCGTCCTTTCCCTCGGCGGGAACGTGATCCTGCTCGGCGATAAGGCGGCGGGAAAAGACTGGTCGGTGGCGCTCCGCGCCCCGGAGGGGGGATACGCCCTGACGCTTTCGCTTTCGGACACTTCCGCCGTCACCAGCGGTTCCTACGAGCGCTTTTTCGAGAAGGACGGAAAACGGTACCATCATATCCTCGACCCCGAAACTCTCTCCCCCGCCGAAAGCGGTCTCGTGTCGGCGACGGTCGTCGCCCGGAACGGATTTCTGGCCGACGCGCTTTCCACGGCGTTATTCGTGATGGGACCCGAAAGAGCCGCGGACTACTGGCGGACGTACGGAGAAAAGGACGCTTTCGAGATCCTGCTCCTCACCGAAGACCATCGGGTGATCGCGAGCCGCGGCCTGGTATCCCGGATCGTTCAGTACGGGGAAGGCTGGGACGATCTGGTGATCGTCGAATAAGATGAAAACAGGCGAACGCCGTTTTTGCATTTTTCGCTTTACAAGCCGTTCTTTTTTCGGTATACTATATAGAAATATGCCCCGGCGCCGTCCGGCGGCGCCATACGCGAAAGTGAGTTGCAGAATATGATACAATACGACGAATACCGTTTGAAAACCCAGGCTCTTCTGCCGCAGATCCAGGAGCTTGGCGTATCTCTGGATATCGAAGGCGCGAAGAACGAGCTGAAAAAGCTGGAAAAGGAAGCCGAGGGCGAGGGCTTCTGGAACGATCTGGAGAATTCCCAGAAGGTCCTGATGCGCACCAAGAACCTGAAAACGAAGGTCGAATCCTACGGCTCCCTGCTGGGAAAGCAGGAGGATCTTCTGACCCTGATCCAGCTGGCCGACGAGGAAAACGACGAATCCCTTCTGCCGGAGGTGGAGGCGGCCTATACCGAACTCACCGAAGGCATTGAAAAGAAACGGCTGGAAACCCTGCTTTCGGGCGAATACGACAACTGCAACGCCATCCTCTCCTTCCACGCCGGCGCCGGCGGCACCGAGGCGCAGGATTGGGCGCAGATGCTTTACCGGATGTATCTGCGCTGGGCGGAGCGCAAGGGCTTCAAATGCAAGACCGTGGACTATCTGGAAGGCGACGAGGCGGGCATCAAGAGCGCCTCGGTGATGGTGGAGGGAGACAACGTCTTCGGTTACCTCAAATGCGAGGCGGGCGTCCACCGGCTGGTGCGCGTCTCCCCCTTCGACGCCTCCGGCAGACGCCATACCTCCTTTGCGGCGGTGGAGGTCACCCCCGAGATCGGCGACGACGTCTCGGTGGAGATCCGTCCCGAGGATCTGCGGGTGGACACCTACCGTTCCAGCGGCGCGGGCGGCCAGCACGTCAACAAGACCGAATCGGCCATCCGTATCACTCACCTTCCCACCGGCATCGTGGTTGCCTGTCAGAATGAAAGAAGCCAGATCCAGAACCGCGAAGTCGCCATGCGCATGCTGAAATCCAAGCTTTTGGAAATCAAGATCCGCCAGCACCTGGACAAGATCGAAGACATCAAGGGCGAACAGAAGCTGATCGAATGGGGCAGCCAGATCCGTTCCTACGTCTTTATGCCCTACACGCTCGTCAAGGACAACCGCACCGATTACGAAACCGGGAACATCAACGCGGTGATGGACGGAGATCTTGACGGCTTCATCAACGCTTATCTGACCGGCGCCGCCAACGGCACGCTGAATCTGAAATGACGGCCGGCCCCGTCCGGAAGGGACGGGGCTTTTCCCCCCGAAAAAGGAGGTGCGATGCGTGAAATGTCCCCACTGCGGAAGCGAGAGGATCGAGCTCGGCGTCGTCTGGGGCAAGACGGCGGCGGTCCCGGGAAACGTCGGGCTTCTCTATAAAGCCGGACTTTTTACCGGTACGGCTCAGGTCTATTCCGATCTTTGCCTTTCCTGCGGAACGATCCTCCGCACGTATATCAAGGAGGACGCCGACCGGGAGTGGAACCATATCCCGCCTATTCCCGGAAGCAGATAACGGTTTCCCCGTGCGTTTTCCGTCCCTTCCGCATCCGCGGAGGGGACGGTTTTCCGCTTCGGAAAAAGCCTCTTTTTTGCGAAAAAAAGCCTTGACTTTTCCTTTTCCCCATGATATACTTTTCCTTACCTGCAAAGGGCTTATTTTTTGTGCCCAAAAACAGGGCCGGGCCTTTAATTTCAGCAGGGAGGCAATGGATTAAGGAGGTGCCGAACAATGCGAGTCAAAGTAACTCTCGCGTGCCAGGAATGCAAGCAGCGCAATTACAACACTGTCAAGAACAAGAAAAACACGCCTGACAGATTGGAAATGAACAAGTACTGCCGTTTCTGCCGCAAGCATACCGTTCACAGAGAAACGAAGTAAACGCGCGGGGAAAGGTGAATTCTGATGGCAGACAACAGCGAAAAGAAACTGGTCAAAAAGACCGACAAGCCTTCTGCCGCCAAGAAGGCAAAAAAGCCCAATCTTTTCAAACGCATCGGCAAATGGTTCCGCGACATCATCAACGAGATCAAGAAGATCACCTGGCCCACGATGCGCCAGACCCTGAAGAACACCCTCATCGTCATCGTCATGGTGCTGGTGGTGGGCGCTTATATCTGGATCCTCGATCTTCTGCTCAGTTACGGGATCAGTCTGCTCCGCTCGCTGGTGGCGTAAGCGGAGGCTGAGAAATGGCTGAAAACGCGAAATGGTACGTGGTGCACACCTATTCCGGTTATGAGAATAAGGTCGCCGCGACAATCGAAAAGGCGGTGGAAAACCGCAAACTGCAATCCCTGATCCACGACGTGAAGGTTCCCACCATCGTGGAGGAGGAAATCGGCGCCGACAACGTGAAAAAGGAAGTGGAACGCAAGCTGTTCCCCGGCTACGTCATGATCAAAATGGTCATGAACGACGAAAGCTGGTACATCGTGCGCAACACCCGCGGCGTCACCGGTTTCGTCGGACCCGAGTCCAAGCCGGTCCCCCTCTCCGAGGAAGAGGTTCTTGCCTTCGGCATGGAGAAACCGGAAATCAACGTGGCCTACGCCGTGGACGACAGCGTCCGCATCGTGGACGGGCCGCTTTCCGGCTTCATCGGCAACGTGGACGCCATCGACACCGGCAAAAACATGGTGCGCGTCATCGTCTCCATGTTCGGCCGGGAAACGCCGGTGGAACTTGAGCTCGATCAGGTCGAGCCGCTTGAATGACCTGAAGATTAGGAGGTAATATCCGATGGCACAAAAAATCGTTGGATACGTGAAATTACAGATCCCCGCGGGCAAGGCGACTCCGGCTCCCCCGGTAGGCCCGGCCCTTTCCCAGCACGGCGTGAACATCATGGGCTTCACCAAGGAATTCAATGAGCGCACCAAGGCCAACATGGGCTACATCATCCCGGTGATCATCACCGTCTATGCCGACCGCTCCTTCTCCTTCGTGACCAAGACCCCGCCGGCTTCCCAGCTGATCAAACTGGCCTGCCACATCGAATCCGGCTCGGGCGTTCCGAACAAGAACAAGGTCGCCCACATTTCCAAGGACGCCGTCCGCGAAATCGCCGAGAAGAAGATGCCCGACCTGAACGCCGCCTCCATCGAGGCTGCCATGAGCATGATCGCCGGCACCTGCCGCAGCATGGGCGTCGTCGTCGACGACTGATCCCTTAAGAGATTCAACACACGGTGGGAGGGTCGTCTGGACCCGAAGACACAACCACTATGAGGAGGAAATAACGTGTTTCACGGTAAAAAATATGTTGACAGCGTAAAAAGCTACGATAAGACCCAGCAATTCGAGACCGGAGACGCCATCGGCGTCGTCCTGTCCACCGCCAAGGCGAAATTCGACGAGACCGTCGAAGTGCACGTCAAGCTGGGCGTTGACTCCCGTCACGCCGACCAGCAGGTCCGCGGCGCCATCGTTCTGCCCAACGGCACCGGCAAGTCGGTGCGCGTCCTGGTGTTCGCCAAGGGCGATCGGGCAGACGCCGCCGCAGCCGCGGGCGCCGATTACGTGGGCGCCGAAGACATGGTCGAACGCATCCAGAAGGAAGGCTTCCTGGATTTCGACGTAGTCATCGCTTCCCCCGACACCATGGGTCTGGTGGGACGCCTGGGCCGTATCCTCGGTCCGAAGGGCCTGATGCCGAACCCGAAGGCCGGTACCGTCACCCCCGACGTCGCCAGAGCCGTCAAGGAAGCAAAAGCCGGTAAGATCGAATACCGTCTGGACAAGACCAATATCATCCACTGCCCCATCGGCAAGGTTTCTTTCGGCAAGGAGAAGATCGAAGAGAACTTCAACACCCTCCTGGGCGCTATCGTCCGCGCCAAGCCGGCCGCCGCGAAGGGCCAGTATATCCGTTCCTGCGTCATCGCTTCCACCATGGGCCCGGGCGTGAAGATCAACACCACCCGCCTGATGGAGCTGGGCGCCGTCACCGCCGAAAAGGCGTAAGCCCCCGGTTTTGCAGAATACAAGCGCGCTTCCCGCGGGAAGCGCGCTTCTTTTCTTTTCAGATCTCCTCTTTTTCGTAAAGACGGCGATAAAGAACTCTCTCCTCCTCCCGGTCCGCGATCCGGAAGACTTCCCCGTCCCGGTCGGCCACCTGCACGAGATATCCTTCCCCGAGAGCGCTGCGGATCTTCCCCGCAAGATCCGCATAATATCCGTCCGGATCCTCCCGGAAGGGAGGCGCGCAGTCTTCGGTCCGGATCACGAGAAGCGGCCTGTCGTTTTCCTTTTCCTTCCGGACCAGGAGGTCGTCGAACCGCGCCGAAAGCTTCCAGTGGATCCTTCGCGCGGGATCTCCCGGCGCATACGCGCGGATCTCCTCCCTGCCGCCGCCGTCCCGGCTTGCTCTCTGCGTTTCGGAAAGACGTGCACAGGCGGCCCCGGTTTCCTTTTCCTCCCCCGCCGCGGGACAGACCGTCACGAGGATCTCCCGCGCACGGGCTTCTTTTTCCGGGATCTTCAGGCAGAACAGGCCCATCGGATCGGAGACCTCCGCCTTGACGAGCGTCAGCCGCACAAGCCCGGCATGCCTGAATACCGTTTCCGCTCTTCCGTCCTCCGAAAGCGCAAGGCGCCGCTTTTCGCGTTTTCCCCGCAGCTCCGAAGCGATTCGGATCCGGATATCCTCCGGCGGCGTTTCCCCCGTCTTGACGACCGTCAGAGGCAAAGCGGCCTTTCTTCCCGCCGTCGCCTCCGCATCCTGCCCGGCAAAAGCGACGCGGAGCTTCCTTTTCCTGTGAAGCGCCGTCCCCAGCATCCAGAACCAGACCAGGACGCCGAGCACGCCGGCGGCCAGGAAAAACGGCGCCCGGTAGAGCGCGCCGACCGCGAGGAACGCAGCGCATCCCAGAAGAAAGATCCAGCCTCTCATTTCTTCCCCTTCGTCCGGGAAAGGATCTTCCGGATGATCCCGTCACGGGTCTCGCCGGCCCGGCGCGCCGCGGGGGAAAGCTCGATCCTGTGTCTGACCACAAAGGGAAACTCTTCCCGCACCTCTTCCTCGGTCACGTTCTTTTTGCCTTTCCGGTAAGCCGCAGCCTTAGCCATCATGGTCAGAGCGACCGTCGCCCGGGGCGACGCGCCGCGGGAGAGCATCGGGTCTTCTCTTGTCGCCGATATGAGTGCGACGATCCTGTCCGCCGTCCCGGCGTCCAGACCCACCCGATGGACCTCGCTTCGCATGGCGCGAAGCTCTTCCGCCGTGATTGCCGGCTCCGCCAGGGTCTCCCTCCGCTTTTCACCCGCCGTGAGGGCGATCTCCCGTTCCGACGCTTCGTCGGGATAGCCCAGCGAAAGCGAGATCATGAACCGGTCGATCTGCGTTTCCGGAAGCGGTTCGGTCCCCGTCGCGCCCGCCGGGTTTTCGGAGGCGATGACGATAAAGGGATCGGGGACCGCGCGGGTGACGCCGTCCACGGTGACGTGCTTTTCCTCCATGACCTCCAGAAGCGCCGCCTGCGTTTTCGGCGACGTGCGGTTCAGCTCATCCGCCAGAAGCAGGTTCGTAAACACGGCGCCGGGCTGGTACACAAAGCGATCCTCCTCCCGGCGGTAAAGCGAAAAGCCGGTCAGATCGGAGGGCATTACGTCGGGAGTGAACTGGACGCGCTTCATATCGATCTGCATCGCCCGTGCAAAAGCCAGCGCCATCGTGGTCTTCCCCACGCCCGGCACGTCCTCCAGAAGGATATGGCCGCCTGCCAGGATCGCGGTCATGATCTCGTCGATCTCCCGGTCCTTGCCGAGGACCGCCTTCCGGACTTCCCGGATCACCTCTTCGATTTTTCCCATTCTGATCTCTCCTTCTTCGGATACAAGTCTTCCCCGTCTTCGCAGGCGGAGGATCGCCGCCCACAGAGCGGCGTACAGCGCCAGGGGCAGGATGACGGACCACGGCGCTTTCCGGAGGGACTCCCGGGCGTCCCGCCGGATCGAATCGATCTCCTCTTCGCTGCCGATATCCCGGAAGGCGATCCCCGTCTCTCCGCTCTTCTCTTTCCGCGCGGCGTCTTCCCCGGCGCTTTCTTCCTTTTCCCGCCGCATCAGATCCGCGATCGTTTCCCTGTCGAAGGCCGGCGCGACCGGGACGGCGCCGCCGTCCGCCGCGGGCGTCACCTCCAGGGGCGTCCAGCCGTAATCCTCCAGGTAAAGCTCCACCCAGGCGTGGGCCCGAAGGTCGGTCACCCCGACCCGGTAAGTCCCGTCCTCGTCCTCCCGGAACTCTTCGGGGCCGATACGGTATCCCGCCGCGTAGCGCGCGGGGATGCCGTAAAGGCGGAAAAGCAGCGTCGCCGCCGACGCGTAATGCTCGCAGAAGCCTCTCTTTTTCACGAAGAGGAATTCTTCCACCGGGTCGCTGCCCAGGCTCCCCTGTCCCGGGTTCAACGCGTAACCGGTACGGTCGGCCAGAAGGCTGAGGATCCGGGCGGCGGCCTCCTCCCGGTTTCCGGCCGGGTATTCCAGCGTCAGCTTCCGGAGCCGCGGCAGGTCGTTCATGGGCACCTTCATGCAGGTATCGCGGATCACCGCGCGGTGCGCGTTCTCCAGCGCGCGGTACCAGGCGCCGATGACTGCCTCCGGCACCTCGTCCCATCGAAAGAGCATGTCCTTCGTCTCATAGTATTCATACCGGCGTCCGAGGACCGCCTGATCCGAAAACAGCGGGAGCGGGTCGGCTTCCTTCCCGTAATAAGGCTCGAAGGCGGGCCCGTTTCCCGTGGGGAACGTGATTTCCATTTCCACCGGATTCACCTGCGGACTGCCGTTCATGACCAGGGCGCCGTAGGTCACGGTATTCAGAACGTAGAATTTGCTGACGGTCATGCTGTCCAGGAAGTCCTGCCAGCCGCCCCAGTTCACCCGCTTTTTTACCAGCTCCGCCGTCTCCCGGGGATCCTCCGCCTGCCATACCCCATTCCGGTAGGTGATCCCGGTGAAGCATTTCAGATACAGGGGCTCGGAGGGACGCCGGGAGAGCGAGACCTTCATGACCTCCCGCCCGGTGCGCAGGGCGCTGCCGGCGGACACGCGGCCGCCGATCGCGCCGGACCCGTCCGCAGAGCCCTTCCGGAGGGCGTAGACGGCGTTTTCCGCCCGGTAAAGCGCGCCGCTCGCCGGTTCCGTCAGAAGATATCCCGCCGGCACCGCCAGGGCGAACGCCGCGAGAAGCAAAAGAGCGCCGCCCCCTCTTTTTCCCCTCCGGCGCAAAAGAAGCCAGAGCGAAAAAGCGAAGATCAGAAAGAGCGGCAGGCCCGGCCGTACCCCGAGCATCGGGAAAAGAAGCCAGAGCGCCGCGAAGGAAAACGCCGCGATCCCGGGGCGGGACAGAAGAAAGACCGCCGCCGACCCCGTCCAGGCGAGGATCGCCGCAAGAAGGACCGGCACCCGTTCTTCCCGGACGGAGGTCCCGCCGCCGACCGCGCGCAGCAGGGCTGCCCAGTCGACCTCTCCCCGGAAGAGGAGAAGAAGTACGCCGAGAAGGATCAACGCGCCTTCGACAAGGAAAAGGGCGCGCCGCAGCCCTTTCCGTTCCCGGAAGAGAAAAGCGTTCAGAAGAACCGGCGCCGTCCCGGCCGCAAGGGCGAAGCCGGGCGTAAAGTCCCATCCGTCCCGGCTTTCCAGGCACAGCAGAAAAGCCCCGATCCCGCCTGAAAGCGCGACCGCGGCGAGGATCCTTTCCCCCGTTTTTCCCAGCGTCATGCTCTGTGCCCGTTCTTTCCCGCACGGCGTCTCCTTTTTCCCGGGAGACGCCCTTTTTCTCCTCTTGCGACGATTATATCAGAAAACCCTCCGTCGGGCAAGCGCTTCTCTTCCGCGGCGCGCGTTTCTCCTTGATTTCCCGCGGCAAATGGTGTAAGATACAGATAGCTGACAACCGAAAGGAGAAGAGAAAATGCTGATGCTGATCAACGGGGAAAGAGTCCCCGCTTCCAACGGAAAGACCTTCGACAATATCAATCCCGCCACGGGCAAAGTCGTCTGCACCGTGCCGGCCGGCACGAAAGAGGATTTTGAAAGGGCTGCCCGCATCGCGAAAGCGGCGCAGCCCGCCTGGGCCGCCATGCCCTTTTACAAGAGAGCGGAGATCCTTTACCGGTACACGAAGCTCGTCCGGGAGCACGTGGACGAGATCGCCGAAGCCGCCTGCGCCGAAGGCGGCAAGCGGATCGAGGAATGCCACGACGAGGTTTTGACCCTCTGCATGGTGTTCGAAACCTTTACCGAGGCGGCGCATCATCTTTACGGCAGCACCATTCCCCTGAAGGCCGAGGCCCGCACCGAAAACGACATCATCTTCACGGTGCACGAGCCTCTCGGCGTTCTGGTGGCCATCACCCCCTTCAACTTCCCCATCGAGCTTTACGCGCACAAGGTCGCTCCGGCTCTGATCACCGGCAACGCCGTGATCTCCAAGCCCGCGTCCGATACGCCTCTCGCCACTGGCATCCTCACCGGGCTCCTGATCGAAGCCGGCGTGCCGGGCGGCGTGATGCAGCTGGTCACCGGCTCCGGCAGAGAGATCGGCGAGTGGCTGGCTGAGACGAAAAACGTGGACGCGGTCAGCTTTACCGGTTCCACCGCCGTGGGCAGCTCGCTTCTGGCGGGCGGCGCAAAGGAGATCCGCCGCACCTTCCTGGAGCTGGGCGGCAACGACCCCTTCGTGATTTTCCCCGACGCCGACCTGGATCTTGCCGTCCGGGAAGCCATCGGCGGACGCGCCCACAACGCGGGGCAGGTCTGCTGCGCGAGCAAGCGCTTCATCGTTCACAAGGACGTGAAGGACGCCTTCGCGAAAAAGCTCGTCGACGCGCTCTCCTCCTGGAAGCTGGGCGATCCCTCCGATCCCGGAAACGACATGGGGCCGCTGATCAACGAAAAAGCCGCCGAGAAGGCCATGGCCGACATCCGGCACACCCTCGATCAGGGCGCGGTCTGCCTTCTGGGGAACCGGCGGGAAGGCGCTTACGTCTGGCCGACGGTGCTGGATCGCGTCAGCCCGGAAAGCGACGTGGCAAAGGATCTGGAGATCTTCGCCGCCGTCTTCCCCATCATCTCCTTCGAGAGCTTCGACGAAGCGCTCCGGATCGCCAACCAGACCTCCTTCGGCCTTGCCAGCACCGTGATGACCCGGGATATGAAGACCGCGATGAAGTTCGCGACCTCGGTCAAGGCGGGGACCTGCGTCATCAACGGCACCGGCGATTACCGTTCGGTGCATCAGGCCTTCGGCGGATACAAGCATTCCGGACTCGGCAGAGAAGGCACCTCCACCACCTTGCGTGAGGTGACCCAGGAAAAGAACATCGCCATGAAGGACATCCTGCGGTGACCCGCGGAGAAAGAGAAAAAGCCATGATGAACATTGCCATGATCGGTGTCGGCGCCATCAGCGGGATCTATCTGGAAAACATCTCCAAAACCTTCCGGGAGATCCGTCTGGTCGGGATCTGCGACAAGATCCCGGAGCGCGCAGAGGAAGGCCTGCGCAAGCTTCGCAAAATGATCGACGCCGGCGTTCCCGTTGCTCTTCCCAAAAACTACAGGGATATGTACGAAGCCTTCGCCGATCCCGAGGTGGATATCGTATTGAACCTGACCCGTCCCTACGAGCATTACGAGGTCACGCGGGCGGCGCTTCTGGCCGGAAAGCACGTCTATTCCGAGAAGCCGCTGGCGGTGGATATGGACGAGGCGACGGAGCTTATCAGGATCGCCGAAGAAAAAGGACTCCGTCTGGGCGGCGCGCCGGATACCTTCCTGGGCGCCGGGATCCAGACCTGCCGGAAGCTGATCGACGACGGCGCCATCGGAAAAGTCGTCGGCGGCAATCTTTCCATGATCTGCCACGGGCATGAGACCTGGCATCCCGATCCGGAGTTTTACTACAAGCGGGGCGGCGGGCCGATGCTGGACATGGGTCCCTACTACGTGACCGCGCTGGTACAGCTTCTGGGAGAGGCAGAGGGAGTCTCCGCCCTGACGAAAAAGAGCTTTCCCGAACGGATCATCACCTCCGCGCCGCACTGCGGCGAGAAGATCACGGTAGACGTGGACACTCATCTCGCGGGCAACATCCTGTTCAAAAACGGCGCCATCGTCTCCCTCTTCACCACCTTTGACGTGTATTATACCAATCAGGCGCACTTTGAGATCTACGGCACCGAGGGGACGCTTATCGTGCCCGATCCCAACACCTTCGGCGGACCGATCCTGCTTTACCGTCCCGAAGACGCCGCGCCGGCGCCGGCGGTCGATCCCGGACTCCGGAAGATCGTGATCGACCCCTATCCGGGCTACCGGGAGCTCCCGCTGATGTTCGATTACCGGGAAAACAGCCGTGCCCTGGGGCTTGCTGACATGGCCAAGGCCATCGAGACCGGCCGTCCCCACCGCGCCGATTATCATCAGCAGGCGCACGTTCTGGACATCCTGACCGCTTTTGAAAAATCCTCGAAGGAACGCGCGTTCCACCCGCTTTCCACCACTTACGAGCGCACTCCCGCCATGAAGCACAACCCCATGCACGGGGTCCTGGACTGATTGCCTCGCCGGAAGCCTCCCGCGCCCTTTCCGGGCGCAGGAGGCTCTTTTTCATCAAAAACCGCGCAGCCTGCAAATCCGCAGTAGCATTTCAAGACGCGATATGCTATAATGTGGTCAATCCGGCGCGACGCGAACGCGTCCCGCAAACGAAAGGACCGTCATGAAGAGAATCCGTTTTTCCCCGCTGCTTATCCTGATCCCGGCGATCTTCATCGCCGTTTTTTCCTCCTGCTCCGACGTGGCGACCCGCCATGCCGTCATGGCGGAGGAAGCCCTTGCCTCCATGGACGCCGAAGCCTATATCGCAAGCCTTGCCCTGGAGGACGCCGATTCCTCAAACTTCCTGATCGCCCGGTTCGCCGAGGCCTGTTATCTGGAGGACGCGAAGGACGAGATCGCCTCCCAGAGACAGGGCGGCAGCAAGATCGGCCACGTCTTTACCTACGATCTCTCCGTCCGTTACCCCGACGTTTCTGTCCTGACTTACGATAAGATCATCACCGGTTATCCCGAGGTGGATTGGGGACACGTGGACCGGACGAGCTATTCGGCGTCGCTCCGCACCGCCTTCAACGAAGCGCTGGGCGTTTTCCTTGCGGGCGACCGCGTTCCCACGCACCGGGAAAGCGTGACCTTTACCTTTACCCGCGACGGCGGGAGTCTGACCGCGCATCCGGACGAGGAGGCGCTGAAAAGCGCCTGCCGCGCCTTTATTTCCGACGCCAACGCGCTGTTCCAGGACTACCGCGCCGCGGGCGATTATCTTTCCATCGTGGCGGCGGAGCGCGTCAACAAAGCCATCGATACCGAAAGCCGTTTCCCGGTCATCTTCTCCAACACCTCGGTGCGCAAGCTGGAAGCCCATGAGGAAGGCGGTTACGAGGTGACCCTGGACACCGTGGATTACGCCGATCTTCTGGCCGCGGTCTCCGAGGAGGTCTATCAGTCCTATAAGGAGGCCAACCCGGACGGTGTGTACGCGCCTCCCGACGACGAAGTGCTGGGCGGCATGCTGAAGGCGGGGATGGAATCCACCGGGCATCCTCTGGTGATGACCGAGATCGTTCTGACGTCCGAAAGCGACGACGCGGAATACATCTGCGATCTGATTTCCAACGTCGTCTCCGAACAGCTCAGCGTGGAGGTCGACGATCTGTCGACCCGGATCCGCGAGAATATGATCCGTGAATCGGTCTCCGAACCCCGCACCCAGATCCTGCGCGGCGCCTCCAATTCCAAAACCGGCATCCCTCTGAAGATCTATACGCCCGCGAAATACGATTCCCACTACATCAAGATCAACGACGCCTCCACCGGAGACACCTACATGACCATCTATATCCGGGAAGGCGATTCCATCACGGTATATCTCCCGGTCGGGCGTTACCGCATCCGCTACGCCACCGGGAAAAAATGGTACGGCTTCAGCGAGCTTTTCGGTCCGGACGGAGACTATCTCGCCTTCAACGAAACCATCTCCATCAAGAAGGACATGAAATACACCCTGACCCTGTACCAGATCGCAGACAGCAATCTGACCACCAAAGCGCTGTCGCAGGAGGATTTCTGATTTGGCTCTCTTCGATCCCCGCGAAACCCTGTGTCTCGCGGACCTGGACGGAACGCTCCTTTCGCCCGACGCCGTCCTGACGCCGGAAAGCAAGGCCCTTCTGAACAGGTTCATTGCCCGCGGGGGACAGTTTTCGATTTCCACCGGGCGTTCTCCCGCCACGGTGTTCGCGATCCTGGAGGGATTGGATCTCCGCCTTCCGGTTTCTCTGATGAACGGCGTCCTGATCTACGATCCGGTCGAAAGACGCTGCCTTGCCTCCGAATCGCTCTCCGCGGAGGACGCGGAGCGGGTCCTTGCTCTTTTCCGGGAAAGCGGGATCGATCCGGTGACCTTCGAGGTCTCCGAAACCCGCTTCCTTCCCTGGTATGAAAGCATGCGGCAGACCCTTCTCTGGGAATACGCCGAGGAACGGATCCGGCTGTACGGGAAGCGGTTTTACAAGACGGACGATTTTTCCTCCCTCATCCGGGAGGGCCGGCATATCATCTATTTTGTGACGCGGGCTCCCTACCGGACTCTTTGCGCCCTGGCCGAAAAGATGCGAAGGATCCCCGGGATCCGGTGCGAATGCTACCGGGACGTATACGTGGAGGGTCCCGGTTTCCTGGAGGTCTTTTCGGGCCGCGCCTCCAAGAAAAAAAGCGCGCTCCGGATCCGGGACGCGGCGCATCTTTCGAAAATCGCCGCCTTCGGCGACAATCTCAACGATCTTCCTCTGCTGGAGGCGGCCGATTACCGCTTCGCGGTGTCGAACGCTATGGAGGAAGTGCGCGCGGTTTCCCACCGGGTGATCCCCTCCAACCGGGAAGACGGCGTCGCCCGTTTCCTTGAGGAGAGCTTTCCTTCCTTCTTTTCTGACTGATCCGGCTTCATTTCAAAGGAGTCTTCCATGGAAAAGGCAACCGTTTTCAACATTCAGCGGTTTTCGATTTACGACGGGCCCGGCATCCGCACCTCGGTCTTTCTCAAGGGCTGCAACCTGCGCTGTCTGTGGTGTCACAACCCCGAATCCATTTCCCCGCAAAGGCAGCTCGGTTTTTATCCGGAAAAATGCATCGGATGCGGCAACTGCTTCCGTGCGTGTCCGGAAGGAGCGCATATCGCCGCCCCCGACGGGCATACGATCGACCGGACAAAATGCGTTTCCTGCGGAAAGTGTGCGAACGACTGCTTTGCCGAGGCGCTGACCATGCTGGGCGAAGAGACGACCTCCGAAGAGGTCGTCCGGGCAGTCCTCACCGACCGCGGCTATTACGAGCGATCGGGAGGCGGCGTGACCTTCACCGGCGGCGAATGCATGCTGAAGCCCGACTTTATCCGGGAATGCGCCGCCCTTCTTTCCGCGGAGGGGATCTCCGTGGCCGTGGATACGGCGGGCAACGTGCCGTTTGAAAGCTTTGAAAAGGTCCTTCCATATGCGGATCTTTTTCTCTACGACGTCAAAGCAGCCGATCCCGATCTGCACAGGCGCCTGACCGGCGTCGGGAACGAGCGGATCCTGGAAAATCTGAAAAGACTGGCGTCTCTCGGCAAGCGCCTGATCGTGCGCTATCCCTTTATCCCGCCATACAACGACGGAGAGGCGGAAGCGATCGCCTCGCTTCTCGCGCCGCTTCCGGTCGAGCTGGTGGAGATCATGCCCTATCACCACCTCGGCGAGGGCAAGTACCGGCCGCTCGGTATGGAAAACCGTGCAGCCGAGGCGCGCGTCCCGTCCGACGACGCGCTGGAGGCCGCCGTCACGGCCTTCGCGCACCGCGGCATTCCGGCACGAAGGACCTGACGGTACGGTCCTCAGTATAAAGGAGGAGTTCCCATGAATGAAGAAAGGGTCGTTTTGTCCGCTCTCTACGCCGATCGCATCGCGTCTCTGCACGAATCGAAGATCGCCATGAACGACGTGAAGCGCCGTCTGAATCGCGTTCACGACAGCGACGACTGGGGATTCGTCGTCTTCGAGGATTTTCACTATGAGCCGCCGAAATTCCGGGAGAGCGGCGAGCTCTACGGCGGTCTGGAGATCGCGAAGGCGCTCCGGAAATGGCTTCACGACATGCCGCCGTACGTTCATAAGGACAGCGCCCTGGGCGGCGCATGGGTGGATATCATCCAGAATCATCTGCGGATCGGCCTGCGGCCCGAGGACGACGTATCCCCCGAGATCCGGGCATGCTGGGCGAAATACAACACCTCCCCCGGTTTCATGGGAATGAATCACTGCGGTCCGGATATGCAGATCGGTCTGGATCTCGGCTGGGGCGGTCTGCTCGCCAAGATCCGGCATTACCGGGCGAAGCTTTCCCCCGCCGACACCTCCTTCTACGATATGGAGGAGGAGACGGTCCTCGGCATCCAGACCTACGTGGAAAACGTCGCCGCCGAAGCGGAGCGCATGGCCGGTCTCGAAACCGATGAGAACGCGAAAAAGAATCTTCTGGAAATCGCCGCAATGAACCGGTATCTGGTCTCCGCGCCGCCGCGCACCATGCGTGAAGCCTGCCAGTTCCTGGCGCATTTCCAGTCCGTCGACCGTACCTATTTTTCGGGAGGCGCTCTTTCGCAGCTCGACGAGCTGTTAAGACCCTATTACGAAAAGGACGTCAGGGCCGGGATCCTCTCCGATGAGGAAGCCGTCTGGTATCTGGCCTCTCTCTTCTTCAACGACACCCACTACTCCCAGATCGCAGGTCTCATTCCCGACGGCAGCCGCGACATGACCAGCCGTCTTTCCTTCCTGATCCTGGATGCGCTGCATTATCTCCACATTCCCATCAACGTCGCCCTGCGCGTTTCCGACAAGGTCAATCCCACGCTTCTCCGACGGTCTCTGGAATACACGCTGGAGGACGGATCCGGCGTGGATTACTCCTGCAACGTCGGCGTCGAGGAGGGGTACGCCAGAAACGGTTATCCCATCGAGCTCGGCAGGCTCCGCGCCAAGGTCGGCTGCAACTGGGTGGCTCTGCCGGGGATCGAGTATCCTCTGCAGGACGTGACGCGCTGCAACATGGCCATGGCCTTCCAGGAAGCCCTGAAGGATATGCAGGAGACAAAGAATTTCGACCTGGAGTATCTCTTCGAGCGCACCTGTCATCACATCAGGATCATCGTGGATTCCATCAAGGCCGGCTACGACAAGCATTACGAGGCGGTCGGAAAATACCGCCCCGAGTTGGTCCTGAATCTCTTCATGCACGGCCCGATCGAGCGAGGACTCAACGCCTCCCAGGGCGTCGATATCGTAGACTTCAATATCGACGGCATCGCCCTTGCGACCGTAGCCGACTCCTTCGGCGCGCTGGAGCAGCGCATCGTCAGGGAAAAACGCATGAGCTTTGAAGAATTCTTCGAGATCATGAACCGGAACTACGAGGGACGCGAAGACGTCCGGCTGATGATGGCGAACATCAAACGCTTCGGGAGCCCCGACTCGCCTTCCGAAAAGTGGGCGCTCCGTCTCCGCGACTTCTACGTCAAGACCTGCAAGGAATCGGGCACGCCGAAGCACAACCTGCCCATCATCCCCGGCATGTTTTCCCACGGCGACATTTATATCCACGGCCGCAAGCTCAAGGCGACCCCCAACGGCCGCCGCGATTACGAGCCCATTTCCCATTCCAACGAGCCCGATCCCGGATTTGCCCGCGGGATCGACACCTTCTCCCCGACCCTGAAATCCAACGCGGTGGCTCTGGCTGCGCCGGGATACGGCAATTCGGCTCCGCTCCATCTGGACATCGACACCGAAATGCTGGAAAAAGCCGGCGGCATCGACGCTCTGGCGGCCCTGATCCACACGCACAATCACATGGGCGGCACCCTGATCAACCTGAACTGCCTTTCCAGGAAGGTACTTCTGGAGGCGCACGCCGATCCTTCCACCCATCCGGATCTGGTGGTGCGCGTCACCGGATATTCCGCTTTCTTCTCCTCTCTGACCAGGGAATACCGCCAGCAGGTGGTCGACCGCTTCCTGTCGAGAGAAAACCGCTGATAAACCGAAAGCTCCTCCGGACGCAGTCCGCCGGTTTCCCGGCGAAGGGTCCGGAGGCTTTCTTCCCCAGACAGAATAAACGAAAGAAGGTATCCTCATGAAGCTTGCCACCTCAACCGGCGATTTCGGACGCTATTTCCCGGACAACGAACGGAGGATCCGCGGGCTTGCCCGCGCCGGATTCCGCCATATCGATCTGAGCCTTTACCAGGACGCCGACCCCGCCTCGGTCTTCATGCGGGACGGATGGGAAAAGGAGGTCCTTCACATCCGCTCGGTTGCGGAAGAGCTCGGTATGGATTTCGTTCAGTCGCACGCGCCCGGCGGGAACCCTCTGCAGGAAGGCGCGGCGCGGGATCTGCTGCTCGCGGCCACGATCCGTTCCCTGGAGATCTGCGCCATGCTGGGGATCCCGAACACCGTCGTACACGTCGGCTGGGCTGACGATCTTCTCTACGCCGACAAATACGCGGAGGAAGCCTATTTCGAGCGGAATATGGCGTTTCTTCGCGAGCTGATCCCGACGATGGAAAAGACCGGAGTCATGGTGCTTGTCGAAAACACGACCCACGCCAATATGGGCGACCGCTGGTACCTCTACACCGGCCGGGAGATGAAGGATTTTCTCCGCTACGCGGACCATCCTCTGTTCGGCGCCGTCTGGGACACGGGACACGCCAACGTCGAAGGACATCAGTACGACGATCTCATCACCCTCGGAAAAGACCTCCGCGCCATTCATTTCAACGACAATCGCGGCGGCGGCGACGAACACGTCATGCCCTATCTCGGCACCATGTGCGTGGACGAGATCCTGTGCGGCCTCCGGGATTCCGGCTATCAGGGCGTTTTTACCTTTGAATGCGAATCGTCGGCGCGTCCGGCCTCCTTCTGGCAGGGCGACCGGCGCCGGTGGAAGGAGGAGCGGATCGCCGAGCCGCCTCTTCGGGTGCAGGACGCCCTGGAACGCGCGCTTTACGTATGCGGAGAGGAGATCCTTTCGGCCTACGGATATCCGGTGGAATGACCGGTCTTCCGAAAGCGTGCCGCACGGGTCCATAAACAGAGAAGCCGGCCGGGGCAACCCGGTCGGCTTTTGCATTTCGATAAACGCTCTTTATACGAGCAGTTCCCAAGGACCCGGGCATGTGAAAGGATCGAAAGAGCTTTCCCCGGAGGGACGCAAAACGGTGAAGCCGGAGGCCACCTCATCCGAGCCGCTTCGCGGCCCACCTGTCTCGCCTGCCGGCTCGGTCGGCGCTTTTGAGCTTGCGCTCAAAGGTCTCCACCGGAGACCCGCGCCCCTCAAAGGGGAAGGCTTTTGGGACGGAGGAGGAGGGGCCGCCTGTCTCGCCTGCCGGCCGGGTCGGCACGCTTTCCGGAGCCGGCGGAGCGTGCGGCGCGTGCGGCGCGTCTTTGACGGGAAAGAGACGTGTCCGCTTGTGAGAAGCCGCTTGCTTTGCGGACGGAAGACGTTTTCTCTCGATTCGTGGGGTCCTGCGCTTGACAAAACAGATGTTCGGTGTTATAATAAAACAAATGTTTGCCTTGGCGGATTTGACGCCGAAGCAGGAAAAGCGAGGGATCCCGATGGATCTGATGGAAAAGCTGACGATCCTTGCCGACAGCGCAAAATACGACGCCGCCTGCACCTCCAGCGGGGCGGACCGCTCCGGCAGGGGGAGCGCGATCGGCTCCGCCGTTTCATACGGCATCTGCCATACTTTCACCGCCGACGGACGGTGCGTATCGCTTCTGAAGGTGCTTTTTTCCAACGCCTGCATCTACGACTGCAAATACTGCGTGAACCGCGTCTCCAATCACAAGGCCAGGCGAGCCTCCTTCACCCCCAGAGAGCTGGCCGATCTGACGCTCGCCTTTTACCGGCGCAACTATATCGAAGGGCTTTTCCTTTCCTCCGGAGTCGTGCGCTCCCCCGACCACACGTCGGAGCTGCTCCTGGAAACGCTGCGTCTTCTCCGGGAGGAATACGGCTTCGGCGGATACATCCACGTGAAGGCCATTCCCGGCGCCGATCCCCGCCTTTTGGACGCCATCGGCCTTCTGGCCGACCGCATGAGCGTCAACGTCGAGCTTCCCAGCAGCCAGAGCCTTCAAAAGCTGGCTCCCGACAAATCAAAGCACGACATTCTCCGGCCGATGCGGCATATCGCTCTGCGCCGCGGCGAGAACCGCGAAGAGCTGGTGCGCTACCGCCGGGCGCCTAAGTTCGTCCCGGCGGGGCAGGCCACCCAGATGGTGGTCGGCGCGACGCCCGAAAGCGATTTTCAGATCCTTCACCTGACCGAATCGCTTTACCGCTCGTACGATCTGAAACGGGTCTTTTTCTCCGCGTATATCCCCGTCGGCGACGACCGGAACCTTCCCTCTCCCGACACAAAGCCGCCCCTCCTCAGAGAACACCGGCTTTATCAGGCAGACTGGCTCCTCCGGTTCTATCATTTCTCCGCCGGCGAGATCCTGGACGAAGCGCATCCCAACTTCAATCCGGTTCTGGACCCCAAATGCAACTGGGCGGTCCATCATATGGAGCGTTTCCCCGTGGAGATCATGCGCGCCCGGGAGGAGGAGCTTCTCCGTGTCCCGGGGATCGGCCCGAAGAGCGCAAGACGGATCCTTGCCGCCCGGCGTGCGGGCAAGCTGGATTTCAAAGCGGTCGCCCGCCTCGGCGTTGTGATGAAGCGGGCGCAGTATTTCATCACCTGCGCGGGAAAGCTTGCCGACGGACTTCGCGTCACCGACGAGGCGATCCTTCGCGCCCTGACCTCCCGGGACGCCGCGGCGATCCTCTCGCCCCCGGCGGAGCAGCTGACCCTGATCCCGGAGGAGCTTTCGATGGAGGACGTGCGGTTATGCCTGAAAGCGTAGACGTCTGTTATCTCTACGACGGCAGCTACGACGGATTCCTCTCCTGCGTTTTTGAAAGCTACCGCCGCCGGGAGACGCCCGCGGCGATCCTGCCGGAGGACGCGCCGCACCCCCTGTGCCCGACGCGGCCGATCCCTTCCGATCCGGCTCTCGCGGCGCGGGTCACCAAAGGACTTTCCGAAAAAGCCGGATCCCGTACCGAGGCGACTGTCCGGTTTGCCTTTCTCACGATCCTTCCGGACAAGGAGATGCGGATCCTCGCTTTCATCCGCAAGGCCATGAAAACCGGTCCCCGGATCCTGCGGATGATGGCTGACGATACGGCGTATCCCGTCTATCGCGCGGTGGCGCACATGCGGGAAGAAGCTCACCTTTTCACCGGCTTTCTGCGTTTCAGCGAGGCCGACGGCATGCTTTACGCCGTGATCGATCCGAAAAACCGGGTGCTTCCCCTGATCGCCGATCATTTCGCCGACCGGTTCCCCCGGGAGACCTTTCTGATCTTTGACAAGACGCACCGGGAAGCGATGCTCTGCCGGAACGGAGAATACGCCCTGATTGCCGGAGAGGATTTCACGCCGCCTCCGCCCGACCGGACCGAAAGAGAGACCCGCGCGCTTTGGACCCGCTTTTTTGAGACGCTTTCCATTGCCGAGCGGAAGAATCCCCTCTGCCAGCGCACACACCTTCCTTTGCGTTACCGCACCTATATGACCGAATTCCTTTCCCCGGAAAAAGCGCCACCTTCCGGGGGGCCCGCACAGCTTACCGGATCTTTTTGATCCGGTTTTTTTATGCGATTTTCGGACGGCGGGCCGAAATTGGACCCATCTGCCTCTTGACCGTGAAGGGAAGATCGTGTATAATCTATATAAGGTCTTCGGGTGTCCGAAAGAGGATCGCCCCCCTGTTTGATCACGCCTCCTTTCTTTCAGCGATGGGTGTGGATTTCCCCCAATCCCCCCTCCGCTTTCCCCCTTCGCGGGGCGCGCATCCCCGGCGCGCCCCGTTTTTTTTGAATCCTCCCCCGTCCGTCAAGCGGACGGTTTTTTTATATGCGGTCACGGTCCTTTCCCCTCAGGGACGCGTCAAATATGTCAACCGGGCAAAAGCGCCCGCCGGCGCGTCTGCCGGCGGGCGTTCGTATTCTTTTCCGGATCAGAGAAGCTCCATCTCGGTCCTCTCCTCGTCCTCGGTGCGGATCACCGAAGAGAGCCAGGACATGTCCTTCTCAAATCTCTGCCATGCGGCAAAATAGCGTTGGCCGAATTCGTAAAGCGCCGCAGAACTGAAATGAAGATTGTCGGGATTGGCGCCGAGCCCCGTCGCCGGGACAAAGGCGGTCATGGGGCTGTCCGAGGCGACTCTTTCCAGCGCTTCGTTCACCTTGCCGTAATTCATCAGAGTCAGAGTGCCGGGGCGGTCGGGCAGGAAATCGCCGAGACCGCCGAGCAGGAAGGGCACGTTTTCAAGCTCCGCCGCCTCCCGGAAGTCCGCCATGAATCTCCGGAATTTCGCTTCGTAGACCGCGTAATCCTCCGGCGAGCAGTCGCCTTCCCCCTGGTGCCAGAGGACCCCCGCCACCGCGGAGGTGCGTTTCGCGAGCCTTACGTGGTTGACCGCGTTTTCAAAGAGGATACTTCCCTTCTCCCACTGCCAGAGGCTGGTCCCGCCGTCGGCGCAGGGTATGATCCCCGCCTTGACTCCGTACGTCGCGGCGTAGCGCTCCGCAAAGCTTTCAGCCAGGTTGACGCCCGAAAAGGGGCGGTCGGGATTGACCGGGCGAAACATCCCCTGCCACCGCCCGTTGCGCATCACGCGGATATTTTCGGGATCCACCGGCACCGCCTCGTCCAGCCGGCCGCGTCCCGCCATGTTGGATTGACCGATCAGCAAAAAGGAATGGATCATCTTTCTCCTCCGTCTCTCTTCTTTTCCCCCACAGTTTACCACGCCGAAAAAGAAAGCGCAAGTCTTCTCTTCGCGGTTTCGCTTTCTTCTTGACAAACCGCCCCGTCAGAGGATAAGATAAACGCAGAGAGAGAAAAAGGAGGGCTTCTCATGGCGTCATACGAAAGAGTTCTTGTCGAAGGGCACCGCGGTTTCGCGGCGAAATACCCTGAAAACACCCTTGCTTCCTTCCGCGCGGCGATGCGGCTTCCCATCGACGCCTTCGAGTTCGACGTCTGGCTTTCACGGGACAAGGTCCCGGTGATCATGCACGACGGCAACGCCAGGCGCACCTGCGGCGTCGACCGGGATCTGCGGGACATGATCCTGGAAGAAATCAAAACGCTTGACGCCGGACGGCTTTTCGATCCGGCCTTTGCGGGCGAGCGCGTCCCTACTCTGCGGGAGGTCCTGGAGGAAGTGAAAGCCGGCAGGCCCGATCTGCGCCTCGGCGTGGAGATCAAGGAATACACCGAGGAGAACGTGGATCTGACCGTGGCTCTCCTGAAAGAATACGGCTTTTTCGACGGCTGCTGGTTTTACGCCTTCAACGGGCGGATCATCCGTTATCTGAAAACCGGATACGGCGCGCGCACCATGGGGTATCCCGATTTTCAGATGCGGGAATTCACCCCCGGTACCTACGACTATTACGACGAGCTGGGGCTTTCCATGAATCTCGTCAAATCGGAGCTTCTTCCCTTCTATCGGGCGAAGGGCATGCCGATCCACATGTACTGCGCCGACACGCGCGAGGACGCCGCGCTTTGCCTCCGGGAAGGCGCAAGTCTGATCACCGCCAACGATCCCCTGCCCCTGATCGAAGTCCTGCGGGAAAAGGGAGTCCTCTGACCGGGCCTCCGCCTCCGGTCTCTTCTGAGACCGGAGGCTTTCTTTCCGGGAACCGATCCCGTTCCCGTTTCGTCCAACCGATAAAAGGGGGGATCCGAATGAGAAAAGCGGCGATCTTGCTTCTGATTGCCCTCGTTTTGCCGTTTTCCGCCTGCGGAAAAGCAGAACCTTTTACGCAGGAAAGCGAGTCCGCGCCGGAGGAGACAGCCGTTTCCCTTCCCGATGCGATGCCGGAGGATTTTGCCGTCCGGTTTGAAACCTGGTTCGTTCCGGAACGAAAAAACGTCCTGGACACCTTCGAAGGAAAAATCGAAAAGGATCTGGTGGAGGACGGCAGGGCCGAAGCGGTCTTCACCCCGTCCGAACCGCTCCGCGAAGAACTCTACGAAACGATCCGGGAAAGCGGGATCGCCTCGATCCGCCGGTCCATGACCTCCCACGTTCTGGCCACGGGAGACGAGCGGGTTTCCTGCGAGCCTCTTTCGTGCTGGCGGGTCGTTTTCCGCGCCGGCGGAAAAACGTACCGGGTCGACGGCGACGCCACGGCCTGGTTTTACCGCGAAACCGTTCCCGACGCCGGGCGTTTTGCGGCCTTCTGCGAAAAAATGAACGAGCTTCTTCGGAGCCTGCCCGAATTCCGGGCGCTTCCCGAACCGCGCGGCGCTTATGAGTGAGGGAACGGTTTGACAAAAAGCGGATACGCGGATATACTGATGACAGAAATATGACAACCGGAGGCGAAAGCATGGCCCTGATGTATAACGACGCCCCGCTCGAAATCAAGGCGGGGACCACCTTTCTGGAGCTTGCGCGGCAGGTGCAGAACGACTATCCGGCCCCCATCATCCTGGCAAAGCTGGGACAGCGGCTGGTGGAACTGAACAAGGAGATCCCCGACGACGATGCTCTGCGCCGCGCGGGTCTTTCTTCTCCGGCGCTCTCCTTCATCACCACCGCCGACCGGGACGGTCACAAAACCTACGAGCGCGGCGCCACCATGATGTTTTTACGCGCCGTGACCCGTCTTTACGGCAGGCGGGTCGAATTCATGAAGCTGGAATACGCCACGGGCGACAGCCTGTATTTCACCGTTCGCCTGAAAAACGAGCCGGACGGCCCGACAGAAGAGCAGATCGCCGAGATCAAGGCGACCATGGAGCGGTACGTCCGGGAAAACGAAAAATTCACGAAGACCCGTCTTCCCACCGAAGAGGTGATCGCGCTGTTCCGCCGCTACGGCATGAAGGACAAGGAACATCTTTTCCACTTCCGGCGCGCTTCCTCCACCAACGTATATAAGCTGGGCAATTACGTGGACTACTACTACGGATATATGCCGCCTTCGGCGGGATATATCTCGGTCTTCGATCTGCGGAAAGCCAACGGCGGGGTCCTGCTCGTCCTGCCGAACCGGGCGCGCCCCGCTTCTCCCGGAAGTCCCGCGATCCCGGAAAAGCTCTTTTCGGTCATGCGCCGGACCAATCTCTGGGGCGAGCACATCGGCGTGCCCACCGTCGCGTCCCTCAACGACGCCATCTGCAGAGGCGAGGGGCGAAAGATCATCCTGGCCTCCGAAGCCTATCAGGAGCACAACATCGGCGAGATCGCCCGGAGGATCCGGGAGGAAAAAAGGCGCGTCGTCATGATCGCAGGGCCTTCCTCCTCCGGCAAGACCTCCTTTTCCCACCGGCTTTCGATCCAGCTTCAGAACGTCGGTCTCCACGCGCATCCCATCGCCTGCGACAATTACTTCGTCGAGCGGTCCCGGACGCCGCGGGACGAGAACGGAGACTACGATTTCGAATGCCTGGAGGCCCTGGATCTGGAGCTTTTCAATGAGCAGATGACCTCTCTTCTCAAGGGCGGGCAGGTGGAGATCCCCTCCTTCAATTTTAAAACCGGGCAGCCGGAATACAACGGCGGCGCGTTCTCGATCGGTGAAAACGACGTTCTTCTCATCGAGGGGATCCACGGGCTGAACGACCGGATGTCCGAAAGCATCCCCCCGGAGGAGAAGTTCAAGATCTACATCAGCGCGGTCACCGCGCTGAACGTCGACGAGCACAACCGCATCGCCACCACCGACAACCGTGAGATCCGGCGCATGGTCCGCGACGCCCGCACCCGCGGATACCCGGCGGAGGAAACCATCATGCGGTGGGAATCGGTGCGCCATGGGGAAAGACTGCATATCTTCCCCTATCAGGAGGACGCCGACGTCATGTTCAACTCCGCCACGCTTTACGAGCTGGCGGTCCTGAAGATCTTCGCGGAGCCTCTGCTCTTCGCCATCCCGGAGGATTCCCCCGCTTATTCCGAAGCCAGACGGCTCCTGAAGCTTCTGGAATACTTCCTCGGTCTCTCCCCCGAGGACGTGCCGCACAACAGCCTGATCCGCGAATTCATCGGCGGCAGCGTCTTCCCGGTGGGATGACGGGATCCCAAAGGAAGCGCCGTACGACGCATCGTACCGGCGCCGTGTACCATAATAAAACCGCGTAACGTCAGCGCGCTCCGCCGGGATCCGGCGGAGCGCGCTTTTCGTCTTTTCTTGTTCACACGGCGGATCCTCTTCCCGGAAGGCCGATCTTTTGAAAGATCACAAGCCCGTCGCCGCAGGTGTCGTAAAGGCAGGCGGCCTCGTTTTCCGAAACCGGCGCGAGCACCGCGTAGGAAAACGCGCCGTCGGTGATCGGCAGGACGTCGGTCAGGATCATGTCGTTCTTCTCATCCAGGGCGAAAACGTAAAGCCTTCCGCGCATGCGATAACGCGCGTCGTCCCCGATCCCGCGCGCATAGGCGATCAGGATCCGGCCGTCCTGACAAAGGGCGGCGAAATTGCAGTCCGAATGGACCCGGACCGGAAGCGCCTTCGCCTCCCCCCACGCGCCGGAAGCGCGGTGATAATCCGCCCAGCAGATCCTCTGTACGCCGGTCCGGAAAAACAGACGGAGATCTCCGTTCGGAAGCTCTACCGGCTTCCCCTCGCTGCTCTCGGGGATCCCGTCAGCGGGAGGGAGAACAGGGCTTCTCCGGAAGCTTTTGCCTCCGTCGGAGGAAAATGCGAGGAAGGAATGACAGCCGCCGTTTTCCGCCCGGTAGAAGGGCAGGACCATGACGCCGTCCGAGGTGACGAGACCGTTTCCCGGGGAGGCGATCACCGCGGTTTCGTCCGGCATTTTGATCCCGTCGACAAGCGTCCACGACCAGCTTTCTCCCCAGTCGAGGGAGGAAAGATGGAGAAGGTACATGGTGTGATACACGTGAAAGGAGGAGTCGCGGTAAAAAACGTTCTGGACGATCTCCCGTCCCGTGTCGATCTGTTTCCCCAAAAGCTCGCGCCACGCGCCGCCGTCCTTTCGATAGAGGTTGAAGAAGGGATCCACGGCAAAGCCGGTTTCCTCTTCCGTTCTCGTCAGGATCGGCGCGAAGCCTTGCGACAGCTCTCCCACGAAGTAAGGATACTCTGCGGGATCTCCGTCGGCCTTCCCGTCGTCGTCGGTCAAAGCCAGTCTTTTCTTTCCCCCGACCGTCATGAATCCCTCTCCCCTTCCCGGCCGCCGGAGCGCTGTGGTGACGCCGGTGGGACCGAGATTGACGAAAATATGGAGCACGCCGTCCGGAGTCTCGACGGGCGTGGAGTCGATCAGGATCGTGGCGTCGCGGAGATCCCGCGGAGATCCGAGACTGTCCGGGAAATAGGCGGCGTAGCCCGCGCGCCAGCTTTCGCCCCGATCCTCCGAAAGCGCAAACACGGTGTCGATCCCGCCGCAGTCGTCGTACGGCCGGGTCCACCGCGCGTCGGAGGTGGCAAACAGGTTTCCGTTGTGAAGCCGGATGAGCCCCGGGATGCGAAAGCTCACCGAGCCGCCCCGCCCCGTCGGAAAGGGCTGGCCGACGGTCTTCCCCTCGATCGGATAGTACCCCGCTTTGCGGATCTCTTCTATCCTCATTTGCCGTTTCCCCCGCTTTCTGTGAACACGGACGCCGGCTTCAGGCCGGCGTCACGTCGATTTCGCAATAGGTGATCTTCAATGTCTCGCTTCCGCTCCGGAATTCCAGGGTCAGACGCCCTTCCGGATCCGCGGGGCCTTCCGCCCTGTACCGGTAAATCACGGTATCCTCCCGGCAGTATCCCTGCGGCACGTCGGAGCCGTCGGCCTCGCTTCTGCCCCACACCTCGTCCCGGCCGCAGAAAGCGCAGTCTTTTCCGTCGACGGTCAGACAAAGCGCGTTATCCTCCGGAAGCGCCCGCGCAAGGCCTAGAAGGACGTCGACCGAAGCGCCGGACGGGATCCGTCCCACCTCGAGCCTGAGCTTCGCCGGTTTTTCCCGCTCCGCCGTCACGGGCAGCGGCTCGTAGGCTTTCCATCCTTTCGGGACCGTGTCCTGATAGGTCACGACGAAGCGGCGCGGATATTTCAGGATCTCCTCCAGAGAGGAGCAGGTGTCGTACACCTCGCGCTCACGCTCGCCGATCCTGCCTTCCCGCAGATATTCGATCCCGTCGGACATGTAGTTGAAGAGATAAAGCCCGTCTGCGCCGCCCGAGAGATAAGCCGCGCCGTAGCCGCGCGCCGCCGCGGCGGACGCAACGCATCCTTTCCGCTGGGTATTGATCAGCGTTTCGAGCCCCATATAGATCTCGGCTTCCGGACATCTGAGCTTCCAGTCGTCCAGAGGCATCGCGCTGTCGTTGGTAGCCCAGCGCGGGGTCACGGTGATCGAATCGATCAGGCTTTCCCGGCACCAGGTCAGGATATCGAAGCCGAAGATGCGGCACTGATCCAGATCGCGCATCATGCGCACATTCATGCATATCTTGTGTCCGTGCCGTTCACCGGCTTCCCGCACGATCCGCGCGGCCTTGCGCATAAAGTCGTTCATCATGCCCACGATCTCGCCGCGGTCCTCGTGCCAGTAATCGAAGCAGGTGATTTCCCGCATGAAGTCCAGCTCGATCCCGTAAACGTCGTACCGGAAAAGCTGTTCCCGGAGATAGGCGAGCATCGTCTCCCGGATCTGCGGGACCGCGTAATCGACACAGTGCCGGAAATATCCGTAGCTTTCGCCGATGGTCCATCCGTTCTTCTCCGCCTCGTAAAAGAGCTCTCCCCGGATCTGATGCGCCGCTTCGTCCGGGTGGTGGCAGTCGTTCATCCGAAGCGAGATCCAGGGGCGGACGCCGATTTCACGGCACTTTTCGATCCAGACGGCGAAGATATCGACGCCGTGTTTCAGATAAAACTCAGCCAGTCCGTAATAATCGCCGTAATCCACGGGATTCCCGTGCTGCTCGGTCTGTCCGTAAAGCGCGCCGCGGAAGGTGAGAACGCCGGTCGGCGTGTTGGACGACTGGCCGAAGATATTGAAAAGCAGATCGGTCACACCGGAAGACGCATACTGCATCACGTATTGATTCAGGCTGTCCTCGTCGAACCGGTTTTCCCTTGCCAGTTCATTCCAGAACCGGAACCAATGGCTGTCGTCCGCGTTGATGAGAAGCTTCGTTTTTTCACTCACGACGTCAGATCCTTTCTGTGTTTGATGACCGGCGGGACAGGGTCCCGCACGATTCGTCAGCGTTTCAGATAAGCCGACGATACCGGAAATTCAAAGTAGGTGTCCGGATAAGGCTCGTTCCCGAGGGTGAAATGCCACCATTCGCAGCCCAGAGGCAGAAAGCCGTTGCGGACCATGACCTGCTGCAGGCGCATGCGGTTTTCGGCCTGTTCGTCGGTGATCCCGCGGTAGTCCGGATGGGAAACCTCGCTGAAAAGATCGAAAGGCCCGCCCATGTCCGCTTCCTTGCCGGTCCGCATATCGAGCAGCGTCAGATCGACGGTGCTTCCGCGGCTGTGACTGGAGCGTTTGGCGATATAGCCTTTCGCAAAAAGCTCCTGCTTCTCCAGATCGGGGTAGAAATAGGGCTTCATCCGCACGTCCTGATCCTCGATCCCCCACAAAATGAAGTGTTTGACCGCTGCGACCGGGCGGTAAGCGTCGAACACCTTCAGCCGATATCCCTGCACGATCATCTCGTTGCTGGCCGACTTCAAAGCGCGGGCCGCTTCCCGGGTCAGAAGCGCGCAGGGCTCTTCATAGCCGTCGATGCGGTCCCCGATGAAATTATAGGTCGAATAATACCGGATCTCCTGCACGGCGTGCGGCACGTAATCCGCCAGCAGCACAAAGCCAGAGGGATCCATCGCGGCGTCGTTCCTGTACTCGGTTCTCATAGGCGTCCTTTCATTTCCGCGTCCGCGCCACGCGGCGGGCGATACTCTGCCGGAGATGGGAGAGCAGACCGGAATCCCCGTGATGCGGCCGCGGCAGTGGGCGCGCGGCCGGAAAGGATCGGCGCCGTCGCCGGCGTTCCGTCAGGGACAGCTTCCGGTCATACCGGTCTACAGCCGTATTCTACCATAGAGAGGGCTCTTTCGCAAGACGGAATCCGCGCGGGAGCGCCGCTTTGCCGTGCGGCAAAGCGGCGCTCCTTTCATCCCTCAAAAAAGCCGTGCAGAAGGTCCTCCATCGGACCTTCGTAGGCTGCTTCCGCCAGGAATTCGATCCCGTGCTGATTGCCCCAGGAATACGTGATGACCGTTCTCCCCAGGAATTCGCACATCTCCATATCGCTGTTGTTGACGTCCAGAGCCCGTTCGATCCGTTCCCGCTCATGCGGGGTCAGGAAGGGATTCGCGATCTTTTTGTCCTCTTCCGCGTCATACGCCAGAACCGGGTTCAGGGGACTGTATTCCCACTCTTTCAAATCGCGGCTGCGGGCGATCGAGGTCACGTATTTTTCCGTCGGGCATGCCTCCAGGTACAGGACGTAATAGTACGGGTCGTCCGGAAGCGTATAGAGGGCGGGGCCGCCGGCGTATCGATCCTTCTGGAAGGCGTAGTCGTCCGGAAGGAGCGTCCAGTGGATCATATCCGTCGATTCGGCAAACCGGAAGGTAAAGGGTACGAAGCTCGCCGTTTCGATGAGAAGGACGTATTTCCCGTCCTTTTTCGCGACGCCGGTGTTGAAGCATTCGAGGCCGGGGAAGGAAACGGGAAATGCTTCCCAGGTTTCCAGATCCTTCGAGCGGAACACGGTCAGGGCGTCCCCCGCCCATCTTTCCTTCACGCCGATCACGTACATCTCCCCGCTGTCGGAAAAGGCGCTCCCCAGATGATGATCGAAGCCGAAAGGCGCCGTAAGCGCGTTGGAATAAAGATCCCGAAAGCGGAAGTGGGATCGTTCCGACGGATTCGCCTCGTTCCGGGAGGCGGGGCGGACATACTCGAAGCGGTACAGCTTCCCGCCGAAGACGACCGGCGTGGTTTCCACCATGTCGCACTGGACGGTGCCGAGCTTGCGGATCGCGGGCTTTTTCGGCGCGCGCTTCCCGTAATGCGGATTTTCCGTGATGGCTTTCACTGTCTTCCCTTCTTTCCGGCGAATCGGCTCAGGATCCGGCAATATCGATCCGGATATCGCCGGTCGAAGTCTTGATCCTGCACGTCCCGCCTGCCGTCGTATGCGGTACCCGGATCGAACCGGTGTCTGTCTGTACCTGAAAAACCTTGGCGGAATTGATCGAACCGGTCACGTCTCCCGTCGTGGTCCTCACCGTGATCTCCCCGGCGTCGCAGTTTTCAAAGCTCACGTCGCCCGTTCTTCTGGCAAGGGAAAAGCTTTCGGACGCCGTCACGTTTTTCAGCACGATATCGCCGGTGCTTCCCTCGGAGACAAGCTTCCGGCACACAAGATCTGTCATCTGCGTTTTCCCGGTGACGACAGACGCAGAAACCGTTTCCCTGCATTCGATCTCTCCGGCATAGATCCTTCCCGAGGAAACCGAAAGCTCGATATTCCCGGCCGAGGCGTTATGGATCCGGATCCCGCCGGTGCTCGTTCCGATCCGGATCGTCCCCTCCGCCGACGCGCTGCAGGTGACGCCGCCCGTCGCGGTCTTGACGTCGATGCTTCCGAAGGAGAACGCGCCGGGGATCTGAATGTCGCCGGTACCGTTCACGATTGCCAGCGATTCATAGCGGGCGCGCGGAAGATAGACCGTCATCGCCTGGGAATTGGAAAAGAGGACCAAGCGGTCGCTCCATTCCCGTTCGTCGTTTCTTGCGATCTTCAGCGTCCCGTTTTCGACAGAGACGCGGTGTCCGACTTTTTCCGGCTCCGTGCAGACCACGCGGCACGCGCCGTCTTCCGACAGCCGGAAATCGATATCGGTTTCGTCCGTATCGATCTCAACGCGGTCAAACGCTTCGCCGGGGGTATAGGTGTTCGTCTCGTATTCCGCCGCGCCGAGTTTTGCGAAATCAAAACCGACCGACGCGGCCGCGCCGATCAGGAGCGCGAGCCCCGCAAAGACGAGGACGGCGCCGGCGATGAGAAAGCCCTTTTTCATGCCTCATTCTCCTTTCTGATAAACCGTTTTTTGACGCCGAGCAGGATCTTCTTCGTCAGGCGGGCCAGTCCCTTCGTCGCCGCGACGCATCCGAGGAAGAGGAATACCGAAAGACCCGCGAGGAGCAGTCCCGCGCCGAGCGCGGCGAGCCCCGGAACGAGAGCGCCTTTGATCCAGAAGACGACCGCGGCGGCGATCCCGCCGAGAGCCGCCGCCCAGAAGGAGATCTCGACGGCCCACAGAGAAAGGATCAGCGACCAGAGCACGACGTACAGCGAGAGGATCACGGCTCCGGCGGCGATCAGAAGCGGGAACCACACCGGGAAGCCGAGGACGATCAGAACGATCTCCCAGGCGCGCAGGGTCCTTTTCGGTTTGATCCTTTCCCGGACGAGCTTTGTCAGGGGGATCTCCGATACGATCTGCGCCGCGACCCGGTCCACGGGACCGACCCCGGCGACCGCCTCTTCCTCCGCAAGGCCTTCCTCCATGCGGTCGTCGATCATTTCACCGTAAAAGGCCAGACGTTCCTCGACCTCGTCCTGCGGCAGACCCGCAAGACCCGTTTTCAGTCCGGCCAGAAACTCCGCTTTGTTCATGACTCGCCCTCCTTGATCACAAACTGATAGATCGCGTCGACTTCTTTCCACTCGTCTTTGAATTCTTCGATGCGCCGTATCCCGTCTTCGGTAATATGGTAGTATTTGCGCAGCCGCCCGTCGTGCTCGACCGTCCGCACCGTCAGCATTTTCGCATTTTCCAGCCGCTTCAGGATGGTATACAGCGTCGATTCCGAAAGCTCGACGTAGGGTTTGACGTCTTTGATGATTTTGTAGCCGTATGAGTCCTCGCTTCGCATGGCGGCGAGCACGCATACGTCCAGGAGTCCGCGTTTCAACTGAATATCCATGCCATACCTCCCCTTGCGTAATACATCGTATCACGAAGTATTGATTTTGTCAAGTACCGATGCAAAGTTTTTTCAGAAAAAAACGCCGGGCGGACAGGGCGGCGTTCATAAAGCAGCAAGGCAAAAAACGGGCGGCGCCGCAGGCGGGCCGGGAAAAGGGCTCCCGGCCATGATGGGATCGCGATCAGGAGTCCTGAATCGAGCAAACGCGCCTCTTTTCCAGGTAAACGGCAAGCCGGGGACAGTATCCAAACTGTCCCCGGCTTGATGCGAGTCCCGTTATCATAGGATCTTTTCATACAGATGATCGTCCCGACCGCCGTAATTCGTGATATCCTTTACGTAAGAGTATCCGTACCGTTCATAAAGACCTGCGTGATTGGACGGAATGAAGCTTTTCCTGAATCCGAGCTTTCTTAAGTATTCATTCGCGCAATCGATCAGCTTACCGCCGACTCTGAATCCCCTGTACTCTTCGCTTACAAACAGGCTGGATACCCAGGGTGTAATCCCGGGAAGCGGGTAATAGTCTTCTTTCATAACCGAAGCCATTCCGATTATCCTGCCCTCAGCCTTTGCCGCAAACATCGTTTCCCAATCGGTGAACTCCCAGTTCTTTACAAGTCCTGCCATGTGTTCCTTAACCTCTGCCCATGAACAATTCTCAAGAAAGCTCAGAAGCTCGTCCGCAAGTTCACTCCCTTTTTCAACCTTTTGAATTGAAAAATCATTCAAAAGACGCCATCCGAAGTGCTTCTCAACCAGCAAAGCCGTATCTTCTGCGCTTCGCGTGTCGTCACGCTCGACCCAAAAGTAATCGCTGCTTTTCATGGAATCATAGGCATCCGCATTGATCTCTGTGAGCGTCTGCTCGCAGGTTGCCCTGGCTTTTTCGTAGTTGGCTGCCGAATGAATATAATCACGGAACGGCTGATGATCCGGGCGGCTGCAATAAGCATCCACAATGTTTTCCGGCTTGTAAATCATGAAGGCAATTCTTTCGGGGTCAGTAATCCTGTCCGCTTCCTCCACCGTAATAAAAAGGTCGCACAATACAACCCGGTCCTTTGAAAGCTTAATCAAATCCAGCAATACGAAATCAAGCTGTTCGGTTTTGTTTCCAAGAAGCCACTTCTTGTATTCCTCGACACTTCTTCCGAAGAACGCATCCGCATCCTTGAATAGCGTATTCATGGCGGGCTGATGTTCCCTGTCGGACAGAAGCCGGTGAATCGTAAACTGCTCATCGATATCGTATACGGGGATTCCGTACTTTGCGCCGAGCGCTTTTGTCACCGTGGTTTTGCCGCCGCACGCCGTACCTGAAATAAAATAGACGTTGCGCAAATACTCTTTGATTACGTTGTCTTGAAATATCATAGTATCCTTCTCTTTGACTTCGAATGCTTTTCCCGCAGCGATACAAAGCATAAAACGATTTCTGAGGACGTTTCGCCCCGGGACTTGTCTGCCGTTTTCTTTCCTCCTGGATCGAGCTCGGCAGATATACCCCGGCGTTTCCTTTTGCGGTCAGTAATCAAATTCTATGCCGTTCACGTCTACGGTGGTCCGAAGGACCTCGTCCTTATACGGTTTCCGGATCTCGATCATGTTCAGGACCGTGTATCCCTTGGATCGGAGAAAGGCGATCATCGCCTCGTTTGTCGGGTGCACGAAATTGAACACCGTCTCCTCTCCCATCGCGTGCGCAAGCTCTTCGGCCCTGCCGAAAAGAAGAGAAGCCGCCCCTTTGCGCCGGTATTCGCTCTTCACGAAGAGATGCTCGACCCACAGGCAGGATCCGTCGATCCGGCAGACGATATAGCCGACCGGGATCCCGTCCTCCTCCGCAGCGAAGACGGGATATCCGGCGGAGAGAAAATCACGGAGCTCCTCCTTCGCCGCTTCCCGGTCGGGCTCCGACCGGATCCCCTTCAAAGAAAGGAGCGTCACGCGGAAATCGGCGACCAGCGGCGCGACGCTTCCCGCGGACTCTTCGTCGATGCGAACGATCTTCATCCGGCCGCCCTCATTTCTGCGCCTGCACCAGGCCGGAGGTAACCACGTTTTCCATCCCGTTTTCCCGCACCACGCGAAGGACGGGCGCCTCCGGGTTCCGGTTCACCACGTTGGAGATGACCGAATCCTTCAGGAATCCCGCGAGCGTGATCGCCGTGCTGCTGTTCGCGATCACGTTGGAAATCGTGATCCCCGCCATGCTTTCGGGATGGTTGGCGCCGTAACCGCCTCCGTCGCCGAGGAGCAGAGTCCCCCCGTTCGGATGGCCTGCGGGGCGGGAATCGATCAGCCCGTCGATCACCACGTTATAGATCCGCGTGTTGGCGGGCAGAAGACACAGGAGCCAGCAGAGGTAGGAAAAGGCGGTCACGTTGCGGATGATGATGTCGTGGATGTCCCTTTCCCTTTTCGTCCAGTCGTTCGGCATCACGTGGGTCGAGCGAAGCGATCCGCCGGGCCGGTATGTCTCCCGGTCCGGGACGATGGCGGTCAGGGCGATCACGTCGTCTCCGGTCTCGCCCGTGATATCGGAGATCAGAATGTGATGACATCCGTTCCGGATATCGATCCCGTCCTGATTCTCCATGTTCATCAGCATCCCGTCGATCTCCTTGGACATGCGGGCGTCAAAATCGATCCTTTCGATCCTGCCGTACGAACAGGCCTCCAGCGAGATGCCCCAGCCGTGGGATTCCACGATCCGGAGGTTTTCGATGGAAAAATCCCGGGCATTGGCAAAGAGAATGCCGATCCCCCGCCAGTCCCCGAACTGGGATTCGCCGGGCTTTCCGGCGTCTGTCCCGAAGGAGTGGTTGTGGATATCCCAGAAGTCCAGCTTTCCGGTCTTTTTCCTGTCCTCCGGCACCCAGTCCGCGTCGATGGCGACGATATCCTCCGGACGGTGCGGGCAGGGATCGTGGAGACGCTTGGAGCTGTCCCCGCGCGCGCGGGGACGATCTGCTCCTTCCAGGACGGGAGTTCCCTCTCCCCGGATGTGGACGTTCCGGATCGGCGCAGGATCGGGGAATCCGAAGCCGCAGTTCGCGGTGCGGAAGAAATTGTCCCGGCACCGGTCGGAAAGCTTGATCCTGCAGTTTTGAAGCACGATCGTGGTGTTTTCGGGGATCAGAACGGCGCGGTCGATGAGCCACGTCGTCCGTTCCGGCTCGTCGGCCGACACGCGGGGCGGGACGACCACGACGCCGTCCGGAGTACGGCTCCGGATGGCAAGCTCCAGGGTCTCGCTGTCGGTCGCGCCGTGAAAATCGTTGGCGTTTACCATAAGGGGATCTCCTTTCCGTTCACATCTGCAGTTCGATGTCGAGGAACGCCGCGGCGAGGCCGGGCGCTCTCGCGGTCACGGTCATGGTCCCCGGTTCTTTCCCGACCCTGACGCAGATCGCCGCTCTGCCCGCCCGCATCCGGCGCACCGGGCTTTGGACGGGGGTATGATCGCACATATCCGATCCGGTCCCGAGGATCCTTCCGAGATGATTGACCTCGAAGCTGATTTCCGGCGATGCGTCCGGCACCTCGCGGCCTTCCGCATCCAGACAGACGCAGGTCAGAAGGGCTACGTCGCGGCCGTCCGCCCGGTTCCCCGCGCTGTTTACGAGAAGCTTCAGCGCCGCCGCGGGACCGGTGGTCTCCTGAATATCCTCGGCCGCCATTTCTCCCCCGATACGGCCGACGGCCGAAAGCGTCCCGGCTTCATACGGGACCGTCCATTCCTCATGCACGTAAGGCGTAAGCCGCCTGCGGCCCAGGCTCCTCCCGTTGAGGAAGAGCTCCGCCTCCTCGCAGTTGGAATAGATCCACACAGGGATCGGCCTTCCCTCTGCGCCCCGGTGATTCCAGTGCGGCAGGAGATGGATCATGGGCTTTTCCGACCAATGAGACTGATTCTGATAGAAGGCGTCCTTCTTTTCCAGATACAGATCGATCGCACCGGATACCGAGCACAGACGCGGCCAGGTGCCTTCGCCCCGATGCTCCACGCCGTCCCACTGGAACGCGCCGGCGACCCATGGCCTTGCCTTGAGGAACCGCCAGGTTTTTTCCCTGCCCAGGAAGGATTTGCTGGAATCGTGATCGTACGCGGAAAGGCGCCCGTATTCCGGCGCGTTGTCCCCGTACCAGCCGCGGACGGTACCCGTCGCGCAGACCTCTCCCGCAAGGATCGGCTTCCCCGGGTATTTTTCGTGCAGCTTGTCGTAAGCGTCCAGGTTGTAATTGACGGCGATCACGTCGACGAGCTCCTCCACCGGCGCGTCCGCCGGGTCGTGGCAGACCACCGTGGTGACGGGACGGGTGGGGTCGAGCTGGCGGATCCGGGTGAAAAGCCGCCGGGCGATCCGGGCGCCCCGCGCTTCCGCATGGGTGGGTTCCTCGTTCCCCGCGGACCACAGAACGACCGAGGGGCGGTTTCTTTCGGTCCGGATCAGGGTCTCGAGCTGGCGCATGGCTTCGGGCTCGTCCGAATACCAGCGGTTTTCCGCCATCACCACGAAGCCCAGCTCGTCGTAGGCGTCCATCAGGTGGCGTGTATGGAGATAATGGGAGCAGCGCACCGCGTTCACGCCCATCTCCTTATAGAGCTGCGCCCGGCGGAAAGCGGCGCGGCGGGGCATCACCTTGCCGGTCAGGCCGTAATCCTGGTGCCCGTTTTCCCCCTGGATATAAAGGCGGCGTCCGTTCAGGAAAAAGCCCTCCCCGGTAAAGGCAAAGGTGCGGAAGCCGAAGCGGTCGGTCTGGCCGTCGATCAGCGTTCCGCCGTCGAAGACGCGCGTTTCCACCGAATACAGGACGGGATCCTCCACGTCCCAGCGGCGGGGATGATCCGCAAAAGCCGCGAGAGCGAGCTTCTCCGTGCTCCAGGCAGGGACCCGCGTCTCTGTCGTTTCCAGAAACAGGCTCTTCCCGTCGGGGGCAAATCCCTCGCATTCGACGCGGAGAGCTCTTTCCTTCACGTCGTCGTTCCGGATCTCCACGTCGATGGGGACGCGCCACTTTTCACCTCCGAGATGCTCCGGATGGATGAACACGCCGCCCCGGAGGACGTGCGCCTGATCGCCTTTCAGGAGCCAGACGTCGCGGTAAATGCCGCCGCCCTGATACCACCAGCCCTCATGGCTGGACGAGGAATCCGCATAGACGGCGATCACGTTATCCTCGCCGAAGAAGACGAAGGAGCTGATATCCAGCTCGAAGGGGGTGTAGCCCGAGAAATTCCGGCCGGCAAGACACCCGTTGACGTAAACCTCCGCGTGCGTCGCCACCCCTTCGAAATAGAGGGCGATCCGCCTTCCCTCATCGGCGGCGTCCAGGGTAAAATGCCTGCGGTACCAGGCGTTGTGGTACCGGAAATGCCCCTCCGACCAGCTCGCGTTGCTCTTTGCGGGAGTCTGGGTGATGATAAAGTCGTGGGGGATCTCCACGTCCTCCCAGGCAAGGCCTTCGGTATACGCCCGGGACGCGGGGCCCCATACCCGGCATTCGGTCTTCGCTTCCAGATACCGGATGATATCGGCGGGTTCGGGATACAGCGCCGGATCGTCGGCATGGTATTTCCAGTTCTCTGTGAATAGGATCGTCTCTCTCATGGATTCGCCCTCCCGGTCAAGGATCTTTCGGATGGTTTCCTTCTCTCTGATTCTACCGCAAATGCGTCCGAAAAGCAACCGTTCCGAGGGTCCGTCTCCGCCTTGCCGCGCATTTTCTTCAAAAACGGCGCCGCGCAAAAAGGACCGCGGGGCCGCGGCAAAACGCAGGATCCGCCTGGCTCCTTTTCGCAGGGACGAACGTGGGGCTGTGAAGAGGAGGGACGTATTCGCTCCTCCTCTTCACAGCCCCATATCTTTCACACCGTATGCCGAAACGATCCGCGCCCGGTCGGCTTTTCCCGCCGGATCCGGCGCCTTGACCGGTATACCGATCAGGCCGTCTCCAGTACGATCATCTCGAAAACGTCCAGACGGCGCAGCATAAGAGTAATCCCGCCGCTGTTTTTCTCCAATCTGCAGGGCTTGCCGTCGGCGGCATAGTACGCATTCTTTATCGGTCTGTCGGTCTTAAGAGCAATATACAGATCGTGTACCGGAATGGCGGGCAGCTGCTCCTGGAAGTTCAGTACGTTTACGAGATAATCGCCGTTCTCCCGTTCAAAGGCATTGATCTGCACCGCCTTGGGAGCGTTGCTTTTCCAGACGGGATCCTTCGCAAGCAAACGGCGAAGCAGATTCGCAAACACCTCCCTCTGGGCGGAATACTCGATCCTTTCCAGCTCACCGGCCGAGTACAGAACGCAGCCTTTTCCGTATCGGTGCAGGGTCAAGGCCGGTTCTCCGGTATTCCCGGCGGGAGGATTGCTGATCGCAGCCGCGAAGCGGTCCCGCTCCTGCGGCGGATTATACGGCATCGTACGGGTCGCAAGCACCGTAACGTCCTCCCCGGCGCGGATGACGTTCTGCGGAAGGCGCATACACAGAGGATATTTCTCCGTGTAGTTTCCAAAATCGGCCCGGCCCGCTTCCGTCGGCGCCATATACGTCATATCCCAATCGGTCATGCCGGCGTAACGGACCCCCATCGCCTCCGCAAGCGCAAAATCGCCGCGCGGATTCCCGTCCCCGTCCAAAAGCCCGCACGCTCCGCTGACGTAAAGACGGCCGCCGCCGCAAACGTATTCTTCAAAAGCCCTCGTCTCTTTCTCGTCCAGCATCACGCTTTGCGGAAGGATCACGACCTGAAAGTCGGACAGCCTGTCAAGATCACGCGGCGTGATCACGTCAAACGCGATATTGGCGTCGATGAGCGTTTTGGTCACCGTATAGGCACTGCTCAGCCGGGCAGCCGGATCCTCCCCCCTGAACGACCGGTCGGCAGAAACGCCGCCCGTCAGATTGTCCGGGTTGAAATACAGCGCCGCATCCGCAAGCAGCCGCGCATCGCCGCGCATATACGGAAGATAGGGATCCATACGGTCCAAGAGCCTGCGCATATCCTCATACAGGGCCCGGTTGATCGTTCCCTCGGGATCGATGGCGTCGATAAAGACGAACGCCGACAGATGGGACACGGCCATCATGGACTGCATCGAAAGCAAGTCGAAGGATTTGTTCGTCGTGTGTTCTTCCAGACCGACGCAGCGCGAGACCATGAACTCGATGGGACGATGCTTGCCGGCCGAACGCAAAAACTTGCAGACAAACGCCTCGGGGGCCGGACCGAGATAAAAATCTCCCGCAAGATAATCGCTTTTGCCGAGAAATTCCATGGAGGCTCCGCCCTGCCATCCGCTCAAAAAAGAAGTGCTCTGGTGAGCGATCGACAGACCGGGCTGGCAGGAACGCGCCGTATCGTTGATCATCTGCGCAAAATCCGACTGCCACTTTTGACGCCTGCGTATAAAGCGCACCCAATCCGGATTGCTGAAATCCTCCTTTTCCGGCAAATCCAGTCCCGTCTGCTCTTTATATGCTTTGCGGCAGCCGTCACAGAAGCAGACGGTCCCGAACCACCCGATCATGTCCACCCAGAGTCCGTCCATTTCATAACGGCTGCACAGATCGCGTATCTGACGCTCCACAAAACCGCGGTATCCCGTGTTCGGGCAGCAAAGCCCGAATCGGCTGCCGTAATCGACCTGAACAGCTTTGCCGCTCCTGTCCCGCATGCGCCACTCCGGATGATGATCGAATTCCCAGCGATTCCAGATATTGTAGTAACCGATCACCTTCAGACCGCGCCTTTTGCAGGCGGCTATGGTTTCCCCGAAAATATCCCTTCCGTGAAGTCCCTCGTGCATATGGCCTGCCTTGGTGGGCCAATAGCAGATGCCGAGACAGGAGCCGGCATAGACGATCGCCGTATCGACGCCGGACGCGCTGACCGCTTCCGCGTACGACTCCGGATCGAACCGGCTCATAAACGCCGGATCCCAATCGGCTATATGCATATCGATTAAATTCCGCTTAAAGCTGTTTTCGTACCACATAATCTCGTCTCCCGTGAAAGGATTCCCTTTTGCGAAGCGCCGCGAAGAAATACAGGGGATCGGCCGCCGCCAGCCATGCGGACGCACTGAAGGCGGAGCCGCCGCCGCAAACCGCCGGCGCTTAACCCAAAAGCAGTATAGCAAAACCTCCGGTCAAATACAAGAACGAAAACGTTCGCCCGCTCACGGTGAAAGGAGATCCATCCTCACCAGCCGAAGGCGGATTTCATTGAAAAACAGCGCCTTTTGCCGGCAGACAAAAGACGCTGTTTCCTTGTTGTGCGTGCAGATAAGGGCGCCAAATCATAGAAAGACCGCGTAAAAGGCACGCGGCAAACAGCTCGAAAAATCGGAGTTTTTGAAATTACACTCTCGGTTTTTGATTCAGTACGCGTTCGAACGCTACCCAGCCCAGGTATTTCGGATGATCCCCGGTCAATGCCGTCAACTTTTCGATTGCCAGATAGTCATCGACCCGGACCATGTCCCAAGCATGGATCACTCGGCCGTCCCCAAAACTTATGCCGCAATGTCCCCAGTTGACCGGACCGTTTTTGCTTGGACACAGGCAGTCATAGAATACGAATGCGCCTCGCTCCGGGATTCCGTCCTGCAGCGCGTCCTTGTACAGCTCGCAGGATTCCTTTGCGGAATCTCCGCCGAAAATTTCGATATGATTGCTGATTTCAAGTGCGTCCTCGATAAACGCAAGACACCAGCCTGCATACCCTGTGCTGCCAAGTTTGCTTTCAGCAAAGCGAATCATATTTTCGGTCAGTTTCTCCATCTGAAAACCTCAAGCCTCCACAAATGAGAAGTTTGCTTTATGTGAAATTCTGAATGGTATTGGGTTCGCTTTTTCTTTTCATGTAAAAGATGAACCCAACCTCAACATTTATAAACCGAAATCCAAATCATTTGTAAAAATCATTTGTCCGTTCA
>JAFRWU010000094.1 GCA_017441705.1 Clostridia bacterium
ACATGCGGTTATTTGAAGCGGGAATTATAACTTTCGGTTTGTCGTCCCTGTGATAACGACAAAATGCCCTTCGCTGCATACCCACAGCGAAGGGCTTTCATAATATGGATCGTTCCAGTCGCAAACCGGCAAGAATGACTTTCTTACCCCGAAACCCCTTGATACGGAGAATAAAGGGAGATCATGCAACTGTTATCAAATTGTTATCAAAGGAACCTTTGCGAAGCCGGAAAGCCTTGATTCTACTGGGTTTTCTGACTTTCGTACCTCATTCCCACTCGATCGTTCCGGAGGGCTTCGGCGTGAGATCGTAGAGGACGCGGTTGACGCCCTTTACCTCCCGGGTGATGCGGACGGTGATCTTTTTGAGAAGCTCGTAGGGGATCTCCTCCACCGTGGCGGTCATGGCATCGCGGGTATTGACCGCGCGGATGACCACCGGCCATTCGTAGGTGCGTCTGTCGTCCCTTACGCCGGTGGATTTGAAATCCGGAACGATGGTGAAATACTGCCATACCTTGCCCTCAAGGCCGGCGTTTTTGAATTCCTCGCGCAGGATGGCGTCGGATTCGCGCACCGCCTCCAGCCGGTCGCGGGTAATGGCGCCGACGCAGCGGACGCCCAGGCCCGGACCGGGGAAGGGCTGGCGATAGACCATGCCGTCGGGAAGGCCGAGCGTCTTGCCCACCACGCGCACCTCGTCCTTGAAGAGAAGCTTGATGGGTTCGACCAGTTCAAAGTGCAGTTCGGCCGGGAGGCCGCCCACGTTGTGATGGCTTTTCACCGGGCCGGATTCCAGAATGTCGGGATAGATCGTGCCCTGCGCCAGGAATTCGATGCCGTCCAGCTTCTGGGCTTCCTCGGCGAAAACGTCGATGAATTCCTTGCCGATGATCTTTCTCTTGGCTTCGGGATCGGCGACGCCCGCCAGCTTGTCCAGGAAGCGGTCCACCGCGTCCACGTAGATCAGATTGGCGTCCATCTGGTTCCGGAAGACCTCGACGACCTGCTCCGGTTCGCCCTTTCTGAGGAGTCCGTGATTGACGTGCACGCAGACGAGCTGTTTTCCGACGGCCTTGATCAGAAGCGCGGCGACCACCGACGAGTCCACCCCGCCGGACAGCGCCAAAAGGACTCTTCTGTCTCCGATCTGCGCGCGCAGGGCGGCGAGCTGCTCTTCGATAAATTTCTCTGCCAGTTCCGGGGTCGTGATGCGTTCCATCGTATCGGGGCGGACGTTGCTTGCCATATTCTCTCCTCCGTTATCGCGTTCTTTTGTATGGTCCGGGAAGACGAAAGCGCCTTCCTTTTTCACTGGATCCATTATACTTCACGGAAAGCGAAACTGTCAACGCGCCATTTTTCCGAAACTTTTCCCCGGGAGGCGCGCCCTCTTATGCAATTTTGCGAAGACAGGGCCGAAGAAGGACGGATCGGCTGTCAATTCCTCCGAAATCGGCTCTTTCAGGCCGATAACAATTGACAAAATGGGGAAAAACGCTTATGATGATAGCATCTATCAGATTCGCATGCGGGAAAGGCGGAAGGAAATGATCAATATCCCCGAGATTTTCGGTTCCCTGGTCTTCGGCGAAGAAGCCATGCGGGAAAGACTTCCCCGCGAAGTCTACGAAACGCTGAAACGCACGATGGAAAGCGGGAGCGACCTGGACATCACGGCGGCTACCGCGGTGGCCGCGGCCATGAAGAACTGGGCCGTGGAAAAGGGCGCCACGCATTTCACCCACTGGTTCCAGCCCATGACCGGATTCACCGCCGAGAAACACGACAGCTTTCTTTCCCCCGGGAAGGACGGCCGCGCCATCATGGACTTTTCCGGGAAAGAGCTGATCAAGGGCGAATCCGACGCCTCCTCCTTCCCCTCCGGCGGCCTGCGCGCCACCTTCGAGGCCAGAGGGTATACCGCGTGGGATCCTTCGAGCTACGCCTTCATCAAGGACAACACCCTCTGCATCCCCACCGTGTTCTGCTCCTACGGCGGCGCGTCGCTGGACAAAAAGACGCCTCTTCTGCGTTCCACCGAGGCGGTTTCCCGGGAAGCGCTGCGCATCCTCCGGCTTTTCGGCAACAGGGACGTCAAAAAGGTGATCCCCACCGTGGGCGCCGAGCAGGAATACTTCCTCATCGACAAGCGCTACTATCTGCGCCGGCGCGATCTGATCTACTGCGGCCGGACGCTTTTCGGCGCGCCTCCTCCAAAGGGCCAGCAGCTGGACGATCACTATTACGGCGCCATCAAATCCCGCGTCCGCGCCTTCATGGAGGAGCTGGACGTCGAGCTCTGGAAGCTGGGGATCTACGCCAAGACCGAGCATAACGAGGTCGCTCCGGCGCAGCACGAGCTGGCGCCGGTCTATACCGATATCAATACCGCCACCGATCACAACCAGCTGATGATGGAAATCATGAAAAAGGTCGCCGACCGGCACGGGCTGGTGTGTCTCCTGCACGAGAAGCCCTTCGCCGGGGTCAACGGCTCGGGCAAGCACAACAACTGGTCGCTTGCCACCGACGCCGGCGTCAACCTTCTGGATCCCGGCAAGTCCCCGCGCGAAAACGCGCAGTTCCTGCTTTTCCTGGCCGCCATCATCAACGCGGTGGACAAGCATCAGGATCTTCTGCGCATCTCGGTCGCCAGCGCCGGGAACGACAACCGTCTGGGCGCCAGCGAAGCGCCGCCCACCATCATCTCCTGCTTCATCGGAGACGAGCTGGAACGGGTGGTCAACGCCATCGTCAACGAGGAAAGCTTCAACGGTGCGGACAAGGTCCGCATGGAGATCGGCGTGCACGGCCTGCCCAGCTTCCCCAAAGATACCACGGACCGCAACCGCACCTCTCCCTTTGCCTTCACCGGCAACAAATTCGAATTCCGTTCCCTGGGTGCGCCCGCGTCCATTGCCGGTCCGAACATCATCCTGAACACCATCGTGGCCGACGAGCTCGCCGCCTTTGCCGACGAGCTGGAAAACGCCGCGGATTTCGAGGCGGCCCTGAACGAGCTGATCCGCCGCGAATTCCGGGAGCACCGCCGGATCCTTTTCAGCGGGGACGGCTACTCGGAACGGTGGATCGCCGAAGCGAAGACCCGCGGACTTCTGAACCTCAGGACCGCCGTGGACGCCATCCCCTATTACGCCAGCGAAGAAAACGTCGCCCTCTTCGAACGGCACGGCGTTTTCACCCGCGAGGAGATCCTTTCCCGCACCGAGATCCTTCTGGAGACCTATTCCAAGGTCGTCGGGATCGAAGCCAAGACCATGATCGAAATGGCCCGGCAGGAGATCCTTCCCACGGCCATGAAATACGCCGCTTCTCTCGCCTCCGCCCTGAACGGCATGCGGGCCGCGAACCCCGCTCTTCCGACGAAGGCCGAAGAGGAGATGCTTTCCCGGATCGCAGAGCTGACCGACCGGCTTTACGGGGAACTCACCCGGCTCGACCGCGCCGCCGCGGGCGTGCCGAAGGACGCGGGCGACGCCCTGACGATCGCCGCCGCCTACAAGGACGCGGTGGTGCCGGTGATGGGCGCGCTCCGAAAAATCGCCGACGAGCTGGAAAGCAGCGTGGATTCCGCGCTCTGGCCCTATCCCACCTACGGCGATCTGCTGTTCGGGATCTGAACCGAATACGAAAACGCGCGTCCGTCGGCGACGGACGCGCGTTTTTTTTCGTTCGTTTCAGCGCAGCTCCGGTTCCCGGGAGCGATAGCCGATCGCTTCGGTGAGATGCGCGGGCTCGATCCTTTCGGAACCGGCGAGGTCGGCGACGGTACGCGCCACCCGCAGGATCCTGTCGTGGGCTCTGGCCGACAGGCCGAGCCGCAGGAAGGCGGCCTTCAGGATCGCGCTGCCCGTTTCGTCCAGCTCGCAGTATTTCCGCACGTCGGCAGGTCCCATCTCGGCGTTGGCGGCGAAGCCCCGCGCTTCCGCCATCTTCCGGGCTTTCACCACCCGTTCCCGGATACTTTTGCTCTCCTCGCCGGGTTTTTTCGCGCGGAATTCCTCATATTTCACGGCGGGCACCTGGATATGCATGTCGATCCGGTCCAGAAGCGGGCCGGAGATCCGGGAAAGATACTGCCTTCTCGCGTCCTCCCGGCAGGTGCAGGGACGGGTGGGATGCCCGTACCAGCCGCATTTGCAGGGGTTCATCGCGCAGACCAGCATGAAGGAGCAGGGGAAGCTGAGCGTTCCCGCGGCGCGGGAGATGGTGATCGACCGGTTTTCCATGGGCTGGCGCAGGATCTCCAGCGCCTCGCTGCGGAATTCCGGCAGCTCGTCCAGAAAAAGGACGCCGTTGTGCGCCAGCGACACCTCGCCCGGGCGCGGCATGCGTCCGCCGCCCGAAAGCCCGGCGCTGGAAATGGTGTGATGCGGCGCGCGGAAGGGAGGCGTCGAGATAAACGGCCGGTTTTTGCCGGTCAGGCCGGCCACCGAATAGATCTTGGTGCATTCCAGGGCCTCTTCCCGTGATAGCTCCGGCATGATGGAGGGGATGCGGGAGGCGATCATGCTCTTCCCGGAGCCCGGAGGCCCCACCATGAGGATATTGTGCCGCCCCGCGGCGGCCACCTCCACGGCGCGGCGGGCCATTTCCTGCCCCATCACATCGCGGAAATCGGGAAGGAGCGTCTCGTCCGGGATCATTTCGGCGGGATCCTCCGGCGCAAGCTCCTTTTCTCCGCGCAGATGCGCGATCAGATCCTCCACCCGGGAAACGCCGACCACCTCGATCCCGTCGGCGAAAGCCGCCTCCTTCGCGTTGTCCGAGGGAAGATAGATCCTGTTCAGGCCCGCCTCCTTCGCCGCGGCCGCCATGGGCAGCGCGCCGGATACCGGCCTCAGCTCGCCCGCCAGCGACAGCTCTCCGATAAAGCAGGCGTCTTCCGGCAGGGAATCCAGTTCTCCCGAGGCTCTGAGGATGGCCAGAAGGATCGCCAGATCGTAGATCGGTCCCTCCTTGCGCATATCGGCCGGCGCAAGGTTCACCGTGATGCGGCGCATGGGAAAATCAAAGCCGCAGTTTTTGACGGCGGCGCGCACCCTGTCCCGCGATTCCTTCACGGCGGCGTCGGGAAGCCCCACCACCTCAAAGGACGGAAGCCCGCCCGAAAGATCGCATTCGCAGGTCACCCGGCATCCTTCGATGCCCAAAAGCGCGATGGACGTGACGCGGGATACCATTTCCGCCGCCTCCTTTGTGATTCTTTCCCGTTCCGAAAACGCCCCGCCCGCAAAACGCGCGGGCGGGGCGCCGTTCATCCGATGAATTTGTGATACTCCCTGAGCTCCCTTGTGAAATCCCGGAGGAAAGCTCTGCCTTCCGGGTCGCGGGCCAGGATCTTCCCCGCGCGCCGGACCGCCGCAATAAATGAAGGCGCGATGTATTCCGGTACCTGAAGCAGCGGACAGACGATCTTCGCCCGCGGATCGGCGACCACGCGGATCGTTTCCCTTTCCCACAGGATCCCCAGGGGATAGATCCGGCAGAGGAACGGGCGGAATGCCCGGACGCATTTCCCGGGACACGAGACGTAAAGCCTGCCGTTATCGCTCCTGCCTTTTTTCAGGCCCGGGGACAGGAAGAGGAGCTTCTCCTCGCCCGGCAAAAGAAGGACGCCGTCTCCGTCGTCTCCCCGGCAGCAGCGGGCGCCGCAGAGCTCGCCGCAGTCGGCGGGAAGCGGCGCGGCGCTTTTCAGCGCGCGGCGCGCTTTCAGGATCGTCGAAAGCTTCAAAGTCTTCTGTATTCCCTCAGCATCGCTTCCACCGTGCGGATGGCGACGCCGCAGTCGTCGTGGGTGGAGACGCCGGGCGCGGCGAAGCGCACGAAAGTCAGAAGCTTTTCGGAGGTCTCCTCCGCCTCTTTTTTCAGCTGTCTCTTCCGGCTGACCGCAGCCGGGATCCCGTCCGCCGAATCGACGCCGTATTTCCTCAGGATCTCATGATAAGCGAAATTCTTCTCGCGGCGTTTGTCCGCGCCGAGAAGGAAAGCGAACATCACGATCCCGCCGACGCCGGCGAACACCCCTGCGATCGGGAGCCGGGAGGCGAAGGGATCCAGCGGCAGAAGCAGCGAAGCGACGCTCAGAATGAATAAAGCCAGGATCGAGATCTTGACGGCGAGATGGCGGGACGGAGCGCACCTGTCGGCCTTCTCCATGTCCGCTTCGACTTCCTGATTGGGGACGTCGGGATTTTTCTTCGATTCCCTGCCTGCCGCCACGGCGGCGTTATAGAGCTCCCTTGCGCGCGTGACGTACGCTTCGTCCAGCATGACGCCGCCCCGTTCAAGCTGCGCCCGGAGCTGATTTTTTCTTTCTTCGTTTTCACTCATGTCTATCGTCTGAACCTTTCACGGCGCCGGAAAGTCCGTCCGTTGATCGGCGCTCTTTACGGCACTATCATACCAGAAGATCGAAAAGAAGTAAAGAGCCTATTTTTCTCCTTCCGCTTTTCCATACTTTTTTCGGTCGGAACTTGTCTTTTCCCGGGGAATCGTGTATACTGATAAGGAGTCCAGACCTTTTCCGGCCACCGGAAGAAAGTGTGAGAAAATGGAAATCCGATATACAGAAATCATTCTCCCCTCCGCCAATCTCGGCGGAGAAAATCCGCTTCCCGTTTTCCGTGCGGAGGATCCCGATCTTCACATCCCCTACGACGAGACCTTCCGCCCGGAGGAGGCCGAAATGCTCGGCAAAAACGGCGCGACCCGCGTGCTTCCTTACCTGATGCAGGACCGGTACGACAGGAACCGCGTCAAGCGCCCGATCAAGGCCTGCGTGATGGAAAACGAGTTCCTGCGCGCCGTGATCCTGCCGGATTTCGGCGGGAGGCTTTATTCTCTCTACGACAAGGAGGCGGAGCGGGAGCTCCTGTTCGCCAACCCCGTGATCCAGCCCGCCAATCTCGCCATCCGTGACGCCTGGCTTTCCGGCGGCGTAGAATGGAACGTCAGCCAGCTGGGGCACACCTTCACCACCTGTTCTCCCATGTTTGTCGCGACGGTGCGCGGAAATCAGGACGAGGATTTCGTGCGCGTTTACGAATACGAGCGTCAGAAAGGGCTTTTCTGGCAGGTGGATTTCCATCTGCCGGACGGCAGCCGGGAGCTTTACGTCTACGTCCGCATCGTCAACGACAGTCCGGAGGAGACTCCCATGTACTGGTGGAGCACCACGGCCGTGCCGGAAAACGCCTCCACCCGCGTCCTTCTTTCGGGCAGCCGGGCGATGTATACCCGTCCCGCCACAGGCGTCAACGCCATGGGCGAGATGCCGTATTTCCCGGAATTCGGACCGAAGGATTATTCCTATACGCTGAATCTAAAGCAGTCCAACGACTTTTTCATCCAGGTACCCGAAGAGGTAAAGACCCCCTGGGAGGCGGCCGCCTACGAAAACGGCGCCGTTACCTTTGAAAAATCCACCTCGCTTCTCCATTACCGCAAGATCTTCTGCTGGGGCGACCGTCCCGGCGGATGGCGCTGGAAGGAATTCCTTTCCGAGGAGGGCGGAGGCTCCTACATCGAGATCCAGGCCGGCATCGCCCGTTCCCAGCGGCACGGGCTCACGATGCCCGGCAATACGAGCTGGGATTTCACCACCGCCTTCGGCGGCCTTACGGGCGATCCCGCAAGGCTTCACGACCGGGACTGGAGCGCCGCATGCGCCTATCTGGACGGCGAGCTGAGGACCCGGGTGTCCCCGGCGAAGCTTTACGGCCTGCACCGGAAATTCGCCTCGTTTGCCGGCCGCACGCCGGAAAAGATCCTCCACATGGGTTCCGGATGGGGCGCTCTGGAGGCGAAGCTCCGCGCCGGAGAGGGCCGGGAGATCCCGGAGGGCTTCCTTTTCCCCGCCGACTCCATGAAGGAGGAGCAGGCCTACTGGCTCTCTCTCCTGGAAAACGGAGCGCTGCCCGATTCCGATCCTGCCTCCTATCTTCTGGACGCCCGCGCGAAAAAGGCCCTGGAAAAGTCCCCCGCAAGCTGGCAGAAATACTATCATCTCGGCGTGATCGCCGCCGAGGTCCCGGACCGGGAGACGGCCGTCCGCTATTTCAGCCGGTCGGCGGAAAGCAGGCCGAACGTGTGGGCGCTGCGGGCGCTGGCGGTGCTTTCCGGGGATCCCGCCGCCTCCGAAGAGTATTACGACCGGGCCTTCGCCCTCGGCTTCCCCGACGTGGGATTTGCCCAGGAGTATCTGAAGCTTCTGGTCTCCCAGAAAAAGCACGCCAAGGCGTACGACGTTTACAAATCGCTTCCCGCCGAATACAAAGACGACGAACGTGTTATGATAAGCGCGGTATCCGCCTCTCTCGCCCTGGGCGACGTCACGCTGTGCGAAAGCGGCTTCTTCGACCGGTCCTTCGTCAACGTGCGCGAGGGAGACGTGCTCCTTTCCGAGCTCTGGTACTATTACGTGGCGCTGAAGGCCGCCAAAGACCGCGGCGTCAAGGTCACGACCGCTTTCCTGGATTGGGTCAAACAGACCAATCCTCTTCCCAAAAACATCGACTTCCGTATGAAATAATCCCGGCCTTCGAAAGGGAGGGACAACGATGGAACCGAACCGCAAACCCGAAGAGAAAAAAGGACCCGAAACCAAAGACAAAAGGCGCGCTCTTGCGAACCGGATCATCTATATCCTGGCCGGCGTTTTCGCGCTGGTGCCTCTTCTCGCCTATCTGGTCCTTCTGCCGATCCTGCCGGATTTCCTGCCGGTCAAGTACGACAGCATGGGGCTGCCCAGCATCAACGTGGCCAAAACCAGTTTCCATATGATCCTGTTCTCCCTGGAGGGCGTGATCGGGTTTGTCGTGATGCTTCTGGTAAGCCGGGTGGCGCAGGGCTTTGCCCGCAGGACCTACCGGACGCAGGACGGCATGGGCTCGACCCAGACGGCTCTCGCGGTCATGACGCTGGTCGGCGCGGCGCTTCTCGCCCTTTCCTGGTTCCTGACCGTGATCCCGTTGCTTTCCTGACCGTCTTCCGTCTTCTCATATACTGAAAGGAGTCGTTCCGCCATGGACCAGCTTGTTTCCGGCCTTGATCTCACAATGCTTTTCGATTATTACGAAATGACCATGATGAACGGATATTTCGAAAACGGCGTCGGCAACCGCATCGCCTATTTCGACATGTTCTTCCGCCACGTGCCCGACGAGGGCGGCTTCGCCATCTTTGCCGGGCTGGAGCAGGTGATTTCGTATATCGAGAATCTGCATTTTTCCGAGAAGGACATCGAATTCCTCGCCTCCAAAAAGATTTTCTCGCCGGAATTTCTGGAATATCTCAGGCATTTTCATTTCACCTGCGACGTATGGGCCATGCCGGAGGGGACCGCGATCTTCCCGGGCGAACCCATCGTCACGGTCAGAGGACCCGTCCTGGAGGCGCAGCTCCTGGAAACCATGCTGCTCCTCACCATCAATCACCAGTCTCTGATCGCCACCAAGGCGAACCGCATCGTCCGCGCCGCCAAAGGACGCCCCGTGGCCGAGTTCGGCGCCCGGCGCGCCCACGGTTACAGCGCGGCGATCTACGGCGCCCGCGCCGCCTACATCGGCGGATGCGCCTCCACCTCCTGCACCATCACCGACCGCGATTTCGGCGTGCCCGCCTCCGGCACCATGGCCCATTCCTGGGTGCAGATGTTCCCCACCGAATACGAGGCCTTCGCCGCCTATGCGAAGACCTATCCCGATTCCTGCCTGCTTCTGATCGACACCTACGACGTCCTGGGAAGCGGTCTTCCCAACGCCATACGCGTCTTCCGCGACGTCGTGCTCCCCACCGGGAACCGTCCTCTGGGAATCCGTATCGATTCGGGCGACATCACCTATCTCACCCAGAAGGTGCGCAAGGTCCTGGACGAGGAAGGCTTCCCCGACGCGAAGATCGTAATCTCCAACTCTCTGGACGAGTACCTGATCCGCGACATTCTGAATCAGGGCGCCTGCATCGATTCCTTCGGCGTGGGCGAAAGGCTGATCACCTCCCGGAGCGAGCCGGTCTTCGGCGGCGTTTACAAGCTGGTGGCCGTGGAGGACGAAGAGGGAAACGTCATCCCGAAAATCAAGCTTTCCGAAAACGTCACGAAAATCACCAATCCCGGCTTCAAGAAGGTCTGGCGGCTTTACGGCGCCGACGGCGAAGCCGTCGCAGACGTCCTGACTCTGCCGGACGAGATCATCGATCCCGCAGACGGGCCTTATACCATTTTCCATCCCGCCTATACCTGGAAAACCAAGAAGCTGGAAAACTTCACGGCGCGCCAGCTTCTCGTGCCCATTTATCAGGGCGGCAGACTGGTCTACGACTGCCCCCCGGTCAAAGAAGTCCGCGTGTACTGCGAAAAGGAGATCTCCCTGCTCTGGAGCGAGGTCAAAAGGCTCAACAATCCCCATATCTTCTACGTGGATCTCAGTCCGAAGCTCTGGGAGATCAAAGAACGTCTTCTGAAAAACAAGGGGCGCGCATAAGCGCGCCCGATCCGCAAAGGCAGACGGGCCCGGAAGAAAAGCGTGAGCGCGCTTCTCCTCCGGGTCCCGCTATCGGGCGTTCCTTTCCTCCAGCGCCTCCCTCAGTTTGGCGAGGGCCCCCTTTTCGATCCGGGAGACATAGCTCCGGGAGATCCCCAGAAGCGCGGCGATCTCCCGCTGGGTCATAGCCTCCCGGCCGCGCAGGCCGTACCGGCGCAGAAGGATGAACCTTTCTCTTCCCGTAAGCAGCTCGTCGATCTTTTTTTCCAGGATCGCGATCTCTTCCCGGACGCCGACGCGGTCCGAAAAATCCTCCTCTTCGCCCAGCGTGTCCAGGATCTCCAGGACGTTTCCGTCCTTGTCGGTGTCCACCGCGTCCTGCAGGCTGATCTCGGCGCCGCGGCGCCGTTCGGCGCGGAAATGCATGAAGATCTCGTTTTCGATGCAGCGCGCCGCAAAGGTGGCGAGTCTGCTGTTCTTCCCGGGATCAAAGGAATCCACCGCCTTGATCAGGCCGATGGTGCCGATGGACAGAAGATCGTCCTGATCTCCCGAGGAGGCGTAGTATTTCTTCACCACGTGCGCCACCAGCCGCAGATTGTGAAGCACCAGAAGATTGCGCGCGTCCTCGTCTCCCCTCCGCATTCTTTCCACCGCCTCTCTCTCCTCCTCCGGGGACAAAGGGCGGGGAAAGCCGGACTCCCGCTGGAGCCCGAGGCCGGGGAAAAGGCCGCCCAGGACCAGCGACGCCAACAATGAAAGCAAAAGATCACCCCCGCATTTTCATATGCGGAGCCGTGATCGTTTAGACCGTTTTCGCGCCGTTTCGCGGCGCGCGGGCGGGAATGAAAACACGCAAGGAGGCATCCCATGCGCATTCTGAATCTTTTCCGCGGAGCCGGAAGCGACCGGCCCCGCATCCCGTCGGTGGCTGCATCTCCCGACGGGAGAGTCTATGCCTTCGCGAACAACCGCAAAGCCACCTCCCGCGATGACGCGGAGGAGACCGAGATCCTGGTTTCGGTGCGGACGCCGGACGGTGTCTGGAGTCCCGCGAAGGCCGAAGCCGGGCACGCCGGCTGGTCCTATATGATCGGGAGCGCGGCGGTCGACGTGGAGACGGGAAAGGTCATGTGCCTTTTCAAAAAGATCGCCGTCGTGGAAAACGAATTCAAAAAGATGCGCTCTCCCGAAGAACGGCGGAGGCTGGCCCGCCTCAAGGAGGAGCGCGACGGCATGGAGGAGGGAGATTACGTCCTGGAGACTCTCGACGGAGAGCGCTTCACCGAGCGCAGGGTCCTCATCCGGCCGAATCCCGTCGCCGCCGAAGGATTCCTTCTGGGAAACGCGGGCTTTTCCCACGGCAGCGGCGCGGGGATCACCCTCCGGCACGGCCCGCACAGGGGAAGGCTTCTGATCCCGGCGCGTTTTTCCCTGCACGAAGTGACCGATTGGGCGGGGCTCCGCACCGGCTCCTCCAACACCGTGCTCTGGAGCGACGACCACGGCGAAAGCTTCCGCACCGGCGGCGTCGTGGAGCCCGGCACCGGCGAGGGAACGCTGGCGGAGCTTCCCGACGGAAGGATCTATTATAACTCCCGCGCCTACTTCGGAGACGGTTTCCGCCGCTCCGCCTGGTCTTCGGACGGCGGCGAGACCTTTTCCGGCCAGCGCGCGGCGACCGATCTGATCGAGCCCTGCTGCAACGCCGCCGTGATCACGGTCCCGTACCGGGGACGGGAGATCCTGCTCTTCACCAATCCCAAAAGCACCCGCGACCGGGTGGATATGACTTTTTCCGCAAGCTTCGACGGCGGCGAGACCTGGCGCGCGGGGAAATGCGTCGATCACCGGTTTGCCGGGTATTCCAGCCTTGCTTACGACGAAAAGAGCGGGCTTGTCTTCCTGCTCTACGAATGCGGCGACAAAAGCTCCATCGATCAGATCGACCTCGCCGAGCTGACCGTGGAGGAGGCGCTGGAGCCCTGACGCCTTCTTTGCCGGTCACGCCGCGCGGGAGGAAGGCTTTACGGCCTTCCTCCCGCTTCCCCGGCCTGCCGGTATTCTTTACAAACCTTTTTCGCGCGTGTATAATAGGAACTGCCGCGGAAAGACTCTCCGTCCCCGCGGGGAAAGGAGGCGCCCGCATGCTTTTCAAGGAGCTTGACAAGCTGAAACGCAGCGCCGTCATGACCACGATCGTTCTGATGTTCTTCGGCTTTTTCCTGCTGCTTCTGCCGGAGGAGTATATCCCCTATCTGGGAAGCGTTCTCGGTTTTTTCCTTCTGGTCCTTTTCGCTCTGTCGGTCTTTATTTTCATCGGCAGCAAAAAAGCCCTGATCCACTATATCATGCTCTCTCTTGGGCTGCTTTTCGGTCTGTTCGGAACGACTATTTTTTTGTTCGAGGGTCTTTTCGTCCGCGCGCTTTTCATCGCCGCGGGCCTCGTCCCCATTATCGCCGGGCTGTACGGCATCTGGCACGCCTTCTTCTTTGCGCGCTATTCCCGCCGGAAAGGATGGTGGGTGCTGGTCATTCTGGCTGTTATCATGATCCTCTTCGGAGGCTGCGTCTTTTTCACCCTGTGGACGGCGAGCACCGGCACCGTGGTCAAGGTCATCGGCGGCACGATGGTCTTTTCCGCGCTGGTCAGCGCGCTGAGGCTGATCTGGATATGGCCGCTCCGGAACGAAGAGAAATGAGGGCTGCGTTATGAAAAAGAAACCCGCCGCCGAAAAAAAGACGCGCGTCTTGAGAAAAGGACGCGCCGCCGAGATCTTCAGCGTTTTCGCCAAACACAAATTCTACGTCAACGGCTTTACTCCGGAGGAAATGAAATCCACGCTGGAAGACCTCGGCCCCACCTACGTCAAAATCGGGCAGATCATGTCCAGCCGCACCGACCTTCTGCCGGAAGCTTACTGCCGGGAGCTGGCCGGGCTCCGCGCGCGGGTCGCTCCTTTGGATCCTGCGGTGGCGCGCAGCGTGATCGAGCGCGAAACCGGGAAGCCGATCGGCGAGCTCTTCCGTGAGTTCCGCGACGAGCCGCTTGGCTCCGCCTCCATCGCCCAGGCGCATTACGCCGTGACCCGGGACGGGACCCCGGTGGTCGTCAAGGTCCAGCGGCCTCTGGTCGCCGAAACCATGCGGGAGGATTTCGTCCTGCTCAAAAAGATCGCCGCCGTCGTCAACGTCACGCGCGATACCGACGGTCTTTCCGATCTTGTCGATCTGAAATCGGTGATCCAGCAGCTTGAAAAAGTCACGTCCGAGGAACTGGATTTCCGGATCGAAGCCGAAAACGCGCGGCTTTTCCGCGACGCCTGCATCGAGGATCCCGCCGTCATGTCCTGTCCGAAGGTCGTCGACTCCCTTTCGACCGAAAAGATCCTGACCATGACCTACGTGGACGGGTTTTCGGTGGGCGACGGGGAACGGATCGAGAAGGAGGGATATGACCGCGTTGCCGTCGGGAAGGTCATTCTGGACAATTATCTGCATCAGATCCTGGACTGCGGGATCTTCCACGGCGATCCGCATCCGGGCAACATCCTGTTTTCCGACGGCGTCCCTTACTGGATCGATTTCGGCATGATCGGCCGGGTCAGCGAGCAGTATCTCGGGACCTTTCAGGATATCGTCTTCGCCCTTCTGGAAAAGGACGCGGAGGAATTGACCAACGCGGCGCTGACCATCGGGATCGCCCCCAAAAACCTGAACAAAGCGCGTCTTGTCGAGGACGTGGAGATCTTCGTCGAAAAATACACCTCGGTGAAGGATCTTGCGCGGCTGGACGTCAGCGCGGCCATCACCGATCTGATCGAAATCATGAACGTTCACCACGTCTCGATGCCCGGGGAATACACCATGCTGCTTCGCAGCCTCGTCACCATCGAAGGGACGATGGAAACCCTGTGCCCCGAGCTGGACCTTTTCGGTTTCCTGGCAAAAAAGATGCTGAAGCGCGCCAGAGAAGGGCTGAATCTGAAGGAAAGCATCCTTTCCGCGGTGGAAACCCTCGCCTCCTCCGGGCGAAAAGCCGTCCGGCTTCCCGCCATGGCCTTCGGGATCCTGCGCAATCTCTCCAAGGGCAAGCTGAAGATCAATCTGGAGCTCAACGGAAACGACGATTTCGTCCGGGATCTGAACGCTCTCGTCAAAAACTCGCTTCTGGTCGTGATCGCCGCGGTCCTGTTCTCCGGCTCGGTCCGGCTTTCGGCCGCCGGCATCCAGCCTCAAATCAACGGGATCCCGCTCGTCGCTCTCCTGGGCTTCGTGGCGGCCGCGGCACTGACGATCTACGCTTTTCTGCGTATGACAAAGCTGAAATAGCCCGCCCTTACGCTTCTCTTGCCGCGCCGGGGAGAGCAAACAACACGGTCCCGGAAGCCAGTCTTGTCGAAAAAGACGGCTTCCGGGACCGCGCGCACATATACCGGAACGGCCGGTAAAGCAGCGCCTCCTCAGGGCTCTTCTCCGGTAGGATCTCCGGGCGAAAGTCTTCCCGATTCCAGAAGCTCCCGCCGGAAGGCCTCCGGATTTTTGAGATCGTAGTCCTGATGGTATTCCTCGGCTTCATAGAAGGAAACGAAGGGTTCCAGCGCCACAGCGGGGGTTTTCCCGCTCTCCTTTTCCAGGGCGGAGAGCGCCTTTTCGGCGTAGTTCCGCTCCTCCTCCCGGACGTAGTAGACCGCGAGGGTATAGGAGTGTCCGCGGTCGATATACTGTCCGCCCCCGTCGAAAGGATCCACCGAATCCAGAAAGAGATCGAACAGGGATCCCCACCCGATCACGCTTTCGTCGTAGGTCACCCGCACCGTCTCCCGGTGGCCGGTCTTCTGACTCTTCACGTCCTCGTAATGGGGGTTTTCCTCGCTCCCTCCGGAATAGCCGCTGACGCACGAGACGACGCCCGGCGCGTCCCGGAATACCGGGGTCACACACCAGAAGCAGCCTGCGGCAAAATACGCATACTTCACGCGTTCCCCTCCCCGCCGTCAAACTCTTCCAGAAAATCCGCCAGCTTTCCGGGCTCCGTCGGACCGTGCGGATGGTGATCGCACCCTTTTTTCAGTTCAAACCAGAAGGGGACGCCGGCCGCTTCATAAGCCTTTTCCAGCCATATGCCGTTTTCGGCGAAGGGGACCGTCCGGTCGCTGTCCCCCGCCACCAGAGCCAGGGGGATCCGGTCCCGGATCAGATCCCCGATCCGGTCCATGGGCATGTCCCGGAAGGAGATCAGTTCGGAAAGGGTGACGCCGTGGGCGTCCAGAAATTCCTTCACTCCGCCGGGAAGCTCTTCTCCGATCCCCGCGCCCAGCGGGCAGCTGATATAGTTCATCACCGGCGCGTCGAGATAGAGGACGGAGACCAGCTCCGGGAAATCGGAGGCGAATTTCACCGCGATCTGCCCGCCGCAGCTCATCCCCACCGGGATCGACCGGACGGGAAGGCCGTATTTCTCCGCGGCAAAGCGGAGAAAGCGCGCCTTGCGGGAAAGCTCCTCCGGCCGCGCCCAGCGATCGTCGTTCCGGATAAAAAGCAGCGCGTGTCCGCGCCGGAGCATTTCCTCCTCCAGCGCCGGGAAGGCGTTCCAGTATTCGCATTTCAGAAGCGGGACCGCGCCCGGTTTCTTTTCCCGCGGGAAAACGATCACCGCCGGGCGGTCCTCAAAGAGAAACTCTTCCCGGCAAAAGCCTTCAAATCCGTCAAACATACGCTCCGCCTCCTGTTTTTCTTTTTCCGCCCCTACTATACCACGAAAGCGGCGCCGGCGCAACAGGGCGTACCGGCGCCGGAATTGACAAGAAGCGGAGGATCCGGTATAATAAGGCCGTAAAAATCCCGGAGGAGGTATCCGTATGCCGCCTGTCTTATATATCGTGGTGCCCTGCTACAACGAAGAAAAGGTCCTTCCTCTGACCTCTCCGATGTTTCTCAAAAAGCTTCTGGACCTGGCGTCGGCCGGAAAGATCTCCCGGGAAAGCCGGATCCTCTTCGTCAACGACGGGAGCAAGGACGGCACCTGGAAACTGATTTCCTCGCTTGCCGGTCTGAACCCGCATTTCGCCGGCATTTCTCTCAGCAGGAACCGGGGGCATCAGAACGCTCTGCTCGCGGGGCTGATGCATGCGAAGGACCTGTGCGACGTCACCATCTCCATAGACTGCGACGGTCAGGACGATATCGACGCCATGGATCGGATGATCGACGCCTATCTCGACGGAGCGGACATCGTCTACGGCGTCCGCAGCGACCGGAAAAGCGATACCTTCTTCAAGCGCACCACCGCCCAGGGATTTTATAAGTTTCTCAACCTGATGGGCGCCGAGGTGGTCTACAACCACGCGGATTACCGTCTGATGTCGTCGCGCGCGCTTAAGGAGTTCGCCAAGTTCAGGGAGGTCAACATCTTCCTGCGCGGCATGGTGCCCATGGTGGGCTTCAAAAGCACCTCGGTCTATTACGAGCGGCACGAGCGCCTGGCCGGCAAGAGCCATTATCCCCTGAAAAAGATGCTTGCCCTTGCCTTCAACGGCATCACCAGCCTTTCGATCAAGCCCATCCGGATCATCACCTGCTTCGGCTTCCTGGTGGCGGCCGTCAGCGTGATCGGCATCATCTGGTCGGTGATCATGGGGATCCTGCAGTCTCCCACCGGCGGCTGGGCCTCCACCGTCAGCATCATGTGCTTCCTCGGAGGGATCCAGCTTTTGAGCCTCGGCGTCATCGGCGAATACGTCGGCAAGATCTACCTGGAAACCAAGGCCCGTCCCCGTTATATCATCAGCGAGGTCACCGGAGAGCCCGGCGGGCAAACGAAAGAAGAGCCCGGGAAGGAAAACGAACCCGGCAAAGAATGACGCCGCCTTCCCTTTTTCGTCCGGAGTAAATGAAACCGTCCCGCCGGCGTTTGCCGCGCGGGACGGTTTTCAGCTTTTTCCGGCGGCTCCCGGAACGCCCGCATGCCTCAGGGCAAAGAAAAAACCTCCGGAGGAACCGGAGGTTTTCGGTGTTGGCGCAGACCTATCTTCCCGTGCGGTCGCCCGCAAAGTATTGTCGGCGCGAACGAGCTTAACTACCGTGTTCGGGATGGGAACGGGTGGACCCTCGCCGCAAAAAGCACCAACTCGCATATATATCGTAAAAGGATCTCTCCTCAACGATCTCTTGTGTAAGGGATCTGGTGACCCGAGGGGGAATCGAACCCCCGTTTCCAGCGTGAGAGGCTAGCGTCTTGACCGCTTGACCATCGGGCCTTCTCTCCCTCTCGGATCCCTTCCCTCTCTG
>JAFRWU010000095.1 GCA_017441705.1 Clostridia bacterium
ATATTCTGTTATCTACGTTGATAACAAAATGATAACAGCAGTGGCGATAGGCAGAATAATATGGATACTACAAATAATCAAAGGAACTACGAACAGGGCAAACCATATTTCCAAAACGGAATCCGTTAAGTTCTGTCGAGCAGCAATCGTTCCGGGCGGCGCGCAGCGCGCCGCCCGGTCTTTGGCGGAAGAGGAAAGGGAAGGATCATGGAGGAACGTCAGAGACGTCGAATGGCTGCCGCCGGAGACCCTCAACCGCGCGCCGCTCTGTCCGTCCGGACTCCGCCGGGCGATCCGGAGATCCGGGACTGAGCATGACCCGCATACGAAACAGCGCGTCCTCCCGTCGGGAGGACGCGCTGTTTTTTGTTTGATGGAAAACTCAGTGCAGGATCTTCTCCCCGTCGAAGAGGAAGAAGCCCAGGCCGTCGCCGGCTTTGTGCCCGGAAAGGAGCCAGTCGGCGTAGGCGCGGCGGAAGGAGGTGTCCCGGGGAAGATCGGCGGGAGCCTTGCCGGCGTCGCGGCCGTAAAGCCTCCAGGCGTCGTGAAAATCGTCCTTTTCCGCCCAGGCTACGATGTGAAAATCGCTCTGGAACTTCAGAATGTTCATGTGAGAAGGCAGGAACTCCTTCATCCGGGGATAGAGCAGCCAGGAGCCGCATCCGAACAGCACCTTCCCGTCGGGAAAGAGCGGGGAAAGATGGCGGTAGGCTTCCCGGTAGGAATCGTACCGCACCTCGTCCGTCAGAGGGATCCCGGAGGAGGGGATGTGGAAATTGATATAGAGATCGCCGTCCCGGATCAGACGGCCGGAGGGGAAGGAGGCTCCCAGCGGATCGCCGCCCGGCGCCATGCGGAAGCGGGAGATCTCATACTGGAACCGGCCGAAGCCGAACCGCGCCAGCCGGAAGAACCCGTCGAACCAGCTCGTCACGAAGGTGCCCGGGACGCCGCGGTTTTCGATGCATTCCAGAAGCTTACACCGCAGGTCGTCCATGGTGCGCCAGTAGACCTTTTCCTCCATGCCGATGAATTTGTATTTCTCCCAAAGATCCTCGACCAGGGAGAGCAGGAATACGAAATCCAGGGTTTCTTCTCTCACGTCGTTGGCGCCGGCAAGGGCGTGGAGCGGCTCCAGAAGATCGCCCATCGCGGCGCGGTGAGTGAGATAACGCGCGCGGATCTCCTCAAAAGCGTCGCCGAACTCTTTTTCGGACGCAAGGCGCGCGAAAACCTTCCGAAAGGTCTCGACCGCGTCCTCGGGATACATATAGTGCGCCGTAAATTCCTCCGGAAAAGGCGTGAATCCGGTCATATCGTTTCCTCCTTATTTGTTCCGGAGCTTCTCTCCGGTGATTTTTTCGACGAGATCGGCGAAAAGACGGTCGCGCTCGATGTAGGTGACGACCCGGATCAGAGGACGGTGGGGATCGAACGCCCAGTGTCCGTCGGGCTCGGGGATCGGGGCGGGGACCAGCTTGTCGCGCATGAATCCCTCGCCGGCGAGCCAGCCGATCGCCGCCGCGTCCCAGATCTGCTTGGACCAGCAGGGCAGGGGATTGCGCATCTCGGTATACTCGACGGTGTTGCGGCAGAGGTAATCGGCCAGCGGGTTTTTCCCCAGGAAGAAATGCTCCAGCTCGTACCGTGTGGAAACGAAGGAGGAAACCACCCCCATGCAGGGAAGCAGCACCACCGGCATCCCGCATCCCAGGACGACCCGCGCGGCGGCGACGTCCTGGAAAAGATTGAATTCCCGGTTGTCCGGCCAGTCCAGCGCGTTGCCGCCCAGCCACACGAGAGTCATCCGGTCGGCCACCCGCGGATCGAGCAGCACGGCCGAGGCCACGTTGGTGACGGCGCCGATGGCCGCCACGTAGAGGGGTTCTCCCTCGGGCATGGAAAGGGCCGTGTCGCGGATGAAGCGGGCGGCGGGGGAATCCACCGGCGTCTTCTCGTCGGGAAGATAGCTCCGCGAGCCCTCGAAGACCGGATAGTCCGCGCCGAGGAAGGCGAGAAGCTTCCGGATCTCGTCGTAGCTTTTGACCATGCCGTCCTCCGGAGAGGAGGAGCGGTCGTTGAAGAAGGGAGCCGCGGTGAAGCCCCGAATGTCGAATTTCGCAAGCTTTACCAGATAGGAAAGGGCGAACTGATCGTCGATTTCGTTGTAGGTATCGGTATCCAGAATGACCTTCGCGCCCGGTGCCGGGCGGGAAAGATAACGCATGCGCATTTCGTCGGTCATCGCATAATCATCCTTTCGTCTTGATGAGCTGAGGGGGATCCCCGGCGGAAAAGACCGGGGGATAAACGAAGAGCCCGAAAAAGCTTTCGGGTTCTTCGTATGCGTTTATTTCTGTTCTTTCTCCGGCTTCGGGGAATAATCGTCCAGAAGCGCCGCAAGCACGCGCTTGTAGATCTCTTCGGCGTTTTCCTCGAAATTCCGTTCCAGCTCGGCACCCTGCTCGGAGCTGACGGTCAGGAGAGAAAGGGAAAGGATCTCGTCAAGCCCGTCGCTGAGAGAAAGCCGGGTGGTGAAATGATTCCTGCCCTCCGCCTTTTCGGTGGAGGCGGAGATCAGCGCGTCGCGCCGCGCGCTTGCGATCGCGCGGGTCGCCGCGTTCTGCGCGTCGCGCCGGACCGAGAAGGGCAGGACTCTTCCCAGAGCGTCGAAATTCCGTTTTCCCTCTGCGGTGATCGAATATCCCGCCTCGTCCTCCCGGACGAATCCGTCGTCCCGGAGCTCCCGGAGGGAGGAGGCGTAATTGAAATAGTCCGCCAGAGGATCGCTCTGCACCGCCTGCAGGAGGATTTCGTTGGAAATCGGCTCCCCGATCACGTCCAGAACGTACAGGATCAGAAATTTCATGTCCGATCCGCTGCGGATGTATCCCTCTGCCATGGGTCAGATCCTTCCCGGCCGGTTCCGGCCGCCCGATGACCGCCCGCCTCCCCGCGGAAAGCGGAGCGGATCAGAAAATCAGAGATCGGTCAGCTCCATCGCGCCGTCGCCCGCGCCGCTGACGTAGAATTCGGGGACCAGGCCGGTCAGCTCGGTGTATTTTTTGCCGACGGTTTCGATGAAGGAATCCACGCATTCGTTCTTCACGATGCTGACGGTGCATCCGCCGAATCCGGCGCCGGTCATGCGGCTTCCGATGCAGCCTTCGGTCTTCTGCGCGGTTTCGGCCATGGCGTCAAGCTCCGGACCGGTGACCTCGTAAAGCTCCTTCAGGGACTTGTGGGACGCGTTGAGAAGCTGGCCGAAGCCGAGGAGGTCGCCCTTCTTCAGGAGCTCCACGGCCTTGAGCACGCGGGCGTTTTCGTAGACGGAGTGCTCCGCGCGGTTCCGGATGATCCCGGTCGGATAGATGTCCTTATGCGCCTCGAACTGTTCGGGGGTCAGGGAACACATGGCGTCCAGATCGGGGAAGACCTTTTTCAGGCATTCCATGGCGACGTCGCATTCGGCGCGGCGCTCGTTGTACTTCGAGTCGGCAAGGCCTCTCTTTTTCTTGGTGTTGCCGATGACGATGGAATAGCCGGTCATGTCCATGGGGACGAGCTCGTAATCCAGAGTGTTGCAGTCGAGCAGGATCGCCATATCCTTTTTGCCCATGGCGGAGGCGAACTGATCCATGATGCCGCAGTTGACGCCGACGAAGTTGTTTTCGGCTTTCTGACCGATCACGGCCATTTCCACCAGGTCGATCACCGCTTCTTTTCCGGCGGCTTCCAGGCCCAGGGTCGCCATGGCGATGGCGGTGGCCACCTCGATGGAGGCGGAGCTGGAAAGACCGGATCCGAAGGGGACGTTGCCCCAGAACAGCATGTCGCAGCCGACCAGAGGATATCCGGCCTTCTGCAGCTCGTCGCAGACGCCCAGCTGATAAGCACCCCAGTCCTTGCCCTTCTTTTCCTCCAGATGATCCAGATCCCCCTCGGCGATGATCGAAAGATCGTCGGCGGCGATGCGCATCTTCCGGTCGGGACGGACGCGGCAGAGAACGACGTTTTTCATTTCCAGCGCGGCGGGGAAAACCTTGCCGCCGTTGTAGTCGATGTGTTCTCCGATCAGATTGACGCGGCCCGGCGCCGCGAAGACGCGGACGTCGCCCTCGCCGAAGAGACGGTCGAATTTTGCTTTCAGAGCTTTGTAATCCATATCGTTGCCTCCCAGTCTTCTTTGGTACTGGAGTTATTCTATCATAAAGAGGGGGAAAAGAAAAGGCCTTTTTTTCGCGCATTTTTCGGCTGCGTCCCGGAGCGGAAAGGAGAGAAGAGGCGCGAGACGGCAGTTGTTTTTCGGGAAGGAATGTGATAAAATACTGGAAAAGACGCTCTGCTTTCCGCTGCCGGCGGGAAAGCGCGCTATGAAAGAAGGAAAACCGTCATGAACCTTTCCGACCGCATTCCCGGCTTCAAATCCAAAGACGACCGGGCCCGGTACATCCTCGCCCCCGAAAGGATCCTTCTGGTCCGGGGAGAGGTGGAAAACGCCTCCTCTCTTCTCGAAAAGGCCGTAAGCCAGACGCCCATGAAAGCCGCCCTGGCCGGGGGAAAGCTGGTGCCGCCGGCGATCCTCCGGAACAAGTCCGGACAAGAAAAGGCCGGGGTGCTCCTGGATTTCGGACGGGAGCTGCACGGCTCCTTCCGCTTTTATGCGGGCGTAGCCTCTCTCAAAAGCGGCGAACGGCACGCGAAAGTGCTGGTAAGGCTCGGGGAGAGCGCGTCCGAGGCGCTCACGCCCTTCGGCGTGAAAAACGCCGGAAACGATCACGCCCTCCGGGATCACGTCTATACCGTCCCCTTCATGAGCGCCACCGAAACCGGCGAATCGGGCTTCCGGTTCGCGTATATCGAGCTTCAGGACGAGGAGGGCGAGCTTCCGGTCCAATCGGCCGAGGCGACCCTGATTTTCTATGACATGCCCGAGACCGGCGTGCTCCATACCAGCGATCCGCTGGTGGATAAAATCTACGACACCGCGGCCTGGACCCTCCGGATGAACCTGCAGAGATATCTCTGGGACGGGATCAAGCGCGACAGACTCGTCTGGGCGGGCGACCTCAACACCGAGGTGAAGACCTGCCTTGCGCTCTTCGGGGATCATCCGACCCTCTATAGATCGCTGGATTACGCAAGGGACACCACCCCCGAAGGAGGGTGGATGAACGGATATTCCTCCTATTCCATGTGGTGGGTGATCTGCCAGTACGATCTCTATCTCGCCACCGGGAACATGGACTATCTCAAAACGCAGAAGAAAGCCCTGAAGGGGATCCTTCGGGGAATTGCCGAATATATCGCCCCCGACGGCAGAGAAGAACTTCCGCCCTACCGGTTCATGGACTGGCCGAATCTCGCGAATGCCGAGGCCACCCACGCGGGGCTTCAGGGGCTTCTGCGCCTCGGCTATCTGCGGGGAGAGGCGCTGATGGAGGCGCTGGGGGATCCTGAAACCGCCTCGTTCTGCCGGGAAAAGGCGGCGCTTCTCGCCCGTCACAAGCCCGATCCCGCGCGTTCCAAGCAGGCGGCCTCCTTCCTGGCCCTCGCGGACCTCGGGGATCCCGGGACCCTTTACCGGGAGGTCATCGGCCCGGGCGGCGCGAAGGGGTATTCCACCTTCCTCGGGTACTACACCCTGAAGGCCGCGGCCCTCGCCGGGGAATACGACGCGGCGCTCAAGACCATGAAGGACTACTGGGGCGGCATGATCCAAATGGGCGCCACCTCCTTCTTCGAGGATTTCGATATCGACTGGATGGAAAACTCCTTCGGGATCGATTCGCTCCCGGTGGAGGGGAAACACGATCTCCACGGCGATTTCGGCGGCTACTGCTACCGGAACTTCCGGCACAGCCTGTGCCACGGATGGGCCTCCGGGCCGGTGCCCTATCTCCAGGAGACCCTTCTCGGGGTCGCCTTCCTGGAACCGGGCGGAAAAAAGGTCCGCATCGCCCCGCATCTTTCGGGGCTCGCCTTCGCCGAGGGAAGCGTTCCCACCCCCTACGGCGTGATCCGTGTGCGCCACGAGGCGACGCCCGACGGCGTCAGAAGCGAGATCAGCCTCCCCGAAGGCGTGGAAGCGGCGGAGGAATGACAGTTGGTCAGTCAGAAGATCCTTTCCAAGCTGCGCAAATGCGTGGAGGATTACGACATGCTCCGGGAAGGCGACACGGTCGCCGTGGGGCTTTCGGGCGGCAAGGACAGCATGACGACCCTCGCCGCGCTCCGGAAGCTTTCGGAGTTTTATCCCGAAAAATTCACCGTCAAGGCGATCAGCATCGGTCTTACGCGGGATATGAGCGCGTACGATGCCATGGAGGATTTCTGCCGGACCCTGGGCGTGGAGTATATCCGCGTCCCCACCGACATCCGGGAGATCGTCTTCGACCGGCGAAACGAAAAGAATCCCTGCTCCCTGTGCGCGAACATGCGCCGGGGCGCTCTGAACCGGGCGGCCCGCGCCGCGGGCTGCAACAAAGTCGCCCTCGGCCATCACGCCGACGACGCGGCGGAGACCTTCCTGCTTTCGCTCCTGTTCGAAGGAAGGATCTCCTGCTTCGAGCCGGCGACCTATCTCTCCCGTTCGGGTGTCACGGTGATCCGGCCGATGCTTTACGCCACCGAAAGCGAAATGCGCGCCGAGGCGAAGCGCCTGCCGGCTCCGGTGGTGAAAAGCCCGTGTCCGGCCGACGGCAGCACGCAAAGGCAGGCGGCGAAGGAGCTTCTCCGGTCCCTCGGAAGCCGGTACGGCTCCGTAAGAGAAAAAATCTGCGGCGCGATCATGCGCCTGCCCCTGGCGGGATGGGAAAAGCGGCCCCGCTCGGAAAGGATCCGAAACCGAGAGCGGGAGGAGAAAGGAGAAAAGGACGAATGAGTATTTTCTGGTGCATCGTATTTATCGTCTTTCTGGTGGTCGAGCTTCTGACCGTGAATCTGGTGACCCTGTGGTTTGCGGCCGGTGCGCTCGGGGCGTGGATCTCGACGGCCTTCACCGACAACTGGATCATCCAGACGGCGGTTTTCCTGATCGTGTCGCTGGTCGCCCTTCTGGCGCTTCGCCCGCTGGCGAAGAAGCTGCGCAAGGGCGAACCGGAGCCCACCAACGCCGACCGCACGGTGGGGAAGGAAGCGATCGTCACCCGCCCGGTGATCAACGACCGCGGCGAAGGCGAGGTCACCGTGGAAGGAGTCGTCTGGTCGGCCGTATCGGAAAGCGGAGAGCCGCTGACCGAAGGCGAACGGGTCCGCGTGACCGGGATCCGCGGCGTCCGCCTCGTCGTGGAAAGGATCGCGGAAGAAAAAGCCCCCGCCGGGGAAGAATAAACCCGGCAGGCCCCGGATTCATTATCAACGCCTCACAGGCGATCAAGCAAGGAGGAAAAACTATGCCGGACAATCTGATCCCCTATCTCATCGGAGCCATCGTCATCCTGATCGTGGTCCTCGTAGTCACCAGCATCAAGATCGTGCCGCAGTCCAAGGCGTTCGTGATCGAGCGCCTCGGCGCCTACGCCGGAACGTGGCAGACCGGGCTTCACATGAAGATCCCCTTCATCGACCGGATCGTCAACGTCGTTTCCCTGAAGGAACGGGTGGCGGACTTCCCGCCCCAGCCGGTGATCACCAAGGATAACGTCACCATGCGGATCGACACGGTGGTTTTCTACCAGATCACCGATCCGAAGCTTTTCACCTACGGCGTGGAAAACCCGGTGGCGGCCATCGAGAACCTGTCGGCCACGACGCTCCGGAATATCATCGGCGACATGGAGCTCGACCACACCCTGACCTCCCGCGATACCATCAACGCCAAGATCCGGTCCATCCTGGACACCGCCACCGATCCCTGGGGGATCAAGGTGAACCGGGTGGAACTGAAAAACATCATGCCGCCCCAGGAGATCCAGGACGCCATGGAAAAGCAGATGAAGGCCGAGCGCGAACGCCGCGAGGCGATCCTGCGCGCCGAGGGCGAAAAGGCCTCCAAAATTCTGGCGGCCGAAGGCCTGAAGGAAAGCCAGATCCTCGCCGCCGAGGGCGAAAAGCAGGCGGCGATCCTGCGCGCCGAAGCGGTAAAAGAAGCCCGCATCCGCGAGGCCGAGGGCGAAGCCCAGGCTCTGATCGCAGTGCGCGAAGCCGAGGCCGAGGCCATCCGCCGCATCAATGACGCCGCTCCCGGAGAAGCCTACCTGAAGCTCAAGAGCTTCGAGGCCTTCCAGAAGGCCGCCGACGGCAAGGCCACCAAGATCATCGTTCCCTCGGAGATCCAGAGCCTTGCGGGCCTGGTCGCCGCCGTGAAGGAGACCGCCGCCGAATAAGTTGAATGCAGCACAATTGAACGAATCTTTTTTGGAGGAAAACAAAGAAACGACTATTTGTTTTTGTGTTCGTGATTATTATTGCTGTTATTTGTACGTCACCTATTACAAATGCAAGCGTAATGGATTATGGCTATAATTTTAGATACGGCCATCTTTCATCTGGAAAGTATCTTGCGAAGATCAATTATTCAAGCATTGCTTCCTCGTTATCAAAACAAACAAGCAACAGCAATTTCCCATTGGAACTCCAGCGCATCATCTTATGTTTCATTCACCAATTCTTCTATTTCTAATGCAGACATCACTGTGTCAAGCGTTACTTCAACATGGGAACCTGGATCAAGTATATTCGGTATTACTTGCATATATGATAATGAATGAAAATGGTATTCTGGAGGGTATTATCAGACGATACTGACACCACAAGCATCTCCCAAACCTGGAGTAAAACGGTATATACAGTTTGCCTCCATTATGCTTTCTCCTGCATTGACCTCAAGTAGTAGTAGCAATCAAGACCGGACTTTGCGACACGAAATGGGACATGCAATAGCTTTGGGGCATAGCACGACGACTAGTGATTTGATGTATCCTACTCCTAAGTATAACCCCGCGAATGGTGTTGTTACAAATCGATACGTTGGCAATTATGAGCGGAATAAGCTGAGTGCGGATCTGAGCAATTATTGATGGTTTCTAATAAATATGAAAGGACTGAAAGACTTGATAAAAGTGATAAAAGTGATAAAAAATACCCTCGCTCTCTTTCTTCTCGCTTTTCTGCTCTCTTCCTGCGTAAAGGCAAACCCCGGGACCGACCCGCTGACCGAAACCTTGACCGACCCGGAGCCCGATCCCTTCGCCCCGGTATTTGTCTCAAGCCTCTTAGAAAAGACCGACTACGGCTCTTGGGTTCATAAGCACGATCGGGAACAATTGCGGTTTGAACCGTGGGAATTTGACGGGAGAAGGGATCCGAAGAAGCCGAAGGTCACCTCGGATCATATGGCTTCCACCGGCGGCCCGGGGCTCGATCAATACGTGGCCTATTCCGATCTGATCCTGATCGGAACCTGTGAGTTTTCCAGCGACAAGCTCGAGACCGAGGTCAAAACCGGCACGCCGGTGGATGATAAGATCAAGGAAGTCACGGGCGGCAGTCTGCCGAAGTCTTCCAAATATTATCACTATATCAAACCCGAAAAGATCCTGTGGCAGCTCGACGGCTCAAGTGAGCTTTCCGGCCTCGTCCCGGTCTATCAGTTCGCAGGCGAGATCCAGATCAAGGACGGCGACAGAGTGGCCCTGATTTTGTGCGACCGAGACGAGCTCGGATGGGTCGGCGTCTGCTTCGAGCACGGAAATTTCCTGGTGAAGGAGGACGGAACCGTCTCTTCCTTCTCGGATTATCTGGACATGAGCAAATACGACGGCATGACCGTGGAGGATTTTGAAGAGCTCCTCCTCGGTTACATCGAGGAATACCAGTACGCCGTGCCCTATTCCGAATGACCCTCCTCTTTATTCATCCCAAGCTTGCTTAGGCACCGTAGGGGCGGATATCATCTGCCTGCTTCATGCGAAAATATCCATTTGCACAGGCTGGCGAAGGCGTCAGCTCCAAAAAGCAAAGAAAACACGTTTCGTTTGTTCGCAGGGGCCGCCGCCCCCGGCGGCCCGCAAAGAAGCTCCATGCACGTGCTTCCTCTATGATCTCACCGCAATCATTATTTCTTACCCTCTCCCCATCCACCCGTTTCTCACCGCGAAAGGCGGTCAGATAAAATCTCATACAAAAAAGAAAAATAAAGGAAGGAAAGCAACATGAAAAACATCCCCGAAGTGAAGCTCGGTCTGGTGGCGGTCAGCCGCGACTGCTTCGTCATCACCCTTTCGGAGCGCAGACGCCACGACCTGGCGGAGGCCTTCCGCGCCGCGGGCGGCGAGATCGAAGAGATCATGACCACCGTGGAAAATGAAAAGGACATGCAGAAGGCCGTGGCGGAGGCCAACGAAAAGGGCGTGAACGCCCTGGTGGTGCTGCTCGGCAACTTCGGTCCCGAGACCCCCGAAACCCTGATCGCGAAATACTTCCCGGGACCGGCGATGTATATCGCCTCCGCGGAGGAAGGGGACCGGAATCTCTTCGACGACCGCGGCGACGCCTACTGCGGCATGCTCAACTGCTCCTACAACCTGGGACTGCGGCACATCCGCGCCTTCATCCCGTCCTATCCGGTGGTCACCGCGAAGGAAGGGGCGAAGCTGGTGGCGGAATTCATCCCCATGGCCACGGCGCTGCTCGGCCTCCAAAGCCTGAAGATCATCACCTTCGGCCCGCGTCCCTACGACTTCTTCGCCTGCAACGCCCCCATCAAGGCGCTTTACGATCTGGGCGTGGAGATCCAGGAAAACTCCGAACTGGATCTTCTGGTCTCCTACAAGGCGCACAGGGGCGACGATCGTGCGAAGGCCGTCGCCGCGGAAATGGCGGCGGAGCTCGGCGCGAAGGGCAACACCTGGCCGGATTTCCTGCTGCGCATGGCCGAATATGAGCTGACGCTGCTCGACTGGGCGGAGGCGAACAAGGGCGCGAGCAAGTACGTGGTCTTCGCCAACAAGTGCTGGCCCGCCTTCCCGGAGCAGTTCGGCTTTGAACCCTGCTACGTGAATTCGCATCTGACTTCCAAGGGGATCCCGGTAGCCTGCGAGGTGGATATCTACGGCGCGCTTTCGGAATACATCGGGACCTGCGTCTCGGGCGGGTCGGTCACGCTGCTCGACATCAACAACTCGGTCCCGCAGAATATCTACGACGAGGACATCAAGGGCAGATTCGATTACGACATCACCGAGACCTTCATGGGCTTCCACTGCGGCAACACGCCGATGGAGCGCCTCTCCGACGGCAAGCTTTCCTATCAGCTGATCATGCACCGCCTGCTTGAAAAGGGCGATCCGGACTTCACCCGCGGGACCCTCGGCGGCGACATCGCTCCGGGCGAGATCACCTTCTTCCGCCTCCAGTCGGCGGCCGACACCACCCTGCACGCCTACGTGGCGGAGGGCGAGGTGCTCCCGGTGCCCACCCGTTCCTTCGGCGGCATCGGCGTTTTCGCCATCCGCGAGATGAAGAGATTCTACCGCCACGTTCTGATCGAGAAGAGATTCCCGCATCACGGCGCGGTAGCCTTCGGTCATCACGGAAAGATCCTCTTCGATCTCTTCCGGCTTCTGGGCTGCACCGACGTGGAGTACAACCGCCCGAAATCCGAAAGATACCCGAGCGAGAACCCCTTCGACCGCTGATCTCCCCGGCGGTCGCCCTCCTTATCGCGTCCCCGCCTTCCCCGGCGGGGACGCGCCGCTTTTCGGAGAAAAAAGAGGAGAGGATCTCCGAAAAAACCTTGACAAGCGCCTCTTCCCGTGATATAGTTATCGAGTATGTATTACACACACCGCGGATCCGTGCGCCGAGTGCCGTTTTTCGGCGGCGTTCCTCCTTCCGGGAGGGTCACGGAGCGATTCCGCGCGTGGAGGTAATAACGAATAAGGAGGAAAGAAAAAAATGGCAGTCATCTCTATGAAGCAGCTCCTCGAAGCGGGCGTCCACTTCGGACACCAGACGAGACGCTGGAACCCCAAAATGGCGAAGTATATCTTCACCGAACGCAACGGCATCTATATCATCGACCTGCAGAAGACCGTGAAGAAGCTGGAAGAAGCCTACATGTTCGTGCGTGACATCGCCGCGAACGGCGAATCCATCCTCTTCGTCGGCACCAAGAAGCAGGCTCAGGACGCCATCCGCGAAGAGGCGGAGCGCTCCGGCATGTTCTACGTGAACGCCAGATGGCTCGGCGGCATGATGACCAACTTCACCACCATCCGCGGCCGCGTCGTTCGCCTGAACGAGCTGAAGAGAATGGAATCCGACGGCACCTTCGACATGCTCCCGAAGAAGGAAGTGGCGAAGCTGACCGGCGAGATCGAAAAGCTTGAAAAGTACCTGGGCGGCATCAAGGAAATGAAGAAGCTGCCCGGCGCCGTGTTCGTCGTCGACCCGCGCAAGGAAAAGATCGCCATCGCCGAAGCGCGCAAGCTCGGCATCCCGGTGGTCGCCATCGTCGACACCAACTGCGACCCGGACGAAGTCGACTTCGTCATCCCCGGCAACGACGACGCGATCCGCGCCATCAAACTGATCGCCTCCACCATGGCCAACGCCGTTATCGAAGGCCGTCAGGGCGAACAGACCGAGGAAGCCGCTCCCGCCGAAAAGAGCGAGGCTCCTGAGGAAGAGACCCCCGCCGAGGAACCCAAGGCCGAGTGATCCGGCCCGATTGATTTTACGAAAGGAAGATTTCAGATATGGCAGTAGTCATTACGGCAAAACAGGTTCAGGTCCTGCGTGAAATGACCAACGCGGGCATGATGGATTGCAAGAGAGCGCTTGTCGAGGCGGAGGGCGATTACGACAAGGCGGTCAATATCCTGCGTGAAAAAGGCCTCGCCGCCGCGGCGAAAAAGGCGACCCGCATCGCCGCCGAAGGCATCGTGTATCCGGCGGTCTACGACGGAGGCAAAAAGGCCGTCATGCTGGAGGTCAACTCCGAAACCGATTTCGTCGCGAAGAACGAAGTGTTCAAGACCTTTGTAAAGGATGTCGCCGACGTCATCGCGAAGGACGAGCCCAAGGACGTCGACGCCCTTCTGGAATGCAGATTCAACGAAAGCTTCACCGTTTCCGAAGCTCTGAAGGACAAGATCTTCAAGATCGGCGAGAACCTGAAGCTCCGCCGCTTCGTCGTGTACGACGACGGCTACAACGCCGCTTACGACCACATGCACGGCAAGATCGGCGTCATCGCCAGCTTCGCCGTCGAAGGCATCGAACCCTCCGAAGCGCTGGATCGCGTCTGCAAGGACGTCTGCATGCAAATCGCTTTCGGTCTGCAGCTCGCCGCCGGCCGCGGCCTCTACGCCTCCCGCGAAGAAGTGCCCGCCGAAGCCGTCGCCAAGGAAAAGGAATTCCTGATCCAGCAGGCCATGAAAGAGGGCAAGCCCCAGAACATCGCCGAAAAGATCGTCGCCGGCCGCATCAACAAGTTCTTCCAGGAAGTCTGCGTCGTCGACCAGGCTTTCATCAAGGACGATTCCATCACCACCGGCAAGTATCTTGAAAACTCCGGCAAGGAGCTGGGCGGCAAGATCAGACTCGTGAAATTCGAAAGCTATGAAAAGGGCGAAGGCCTTGAAAAGAAGCAGGACGATTTCGCGGCTGAAGTCGCCAGGATGGTGCAGAAATAAGATCGCTTCGCAAAACGCCGCGGAAGGGATTTCCCTTCCGCGGTTTTTCTTGCGCTTTATTCTCCCGCGTGTTAAAATGAGTCGAGAAACCGGCAAGCCCGGTCACGGAGGAAACGACATGTTCTCTTTTGACGAAACCTATACGGTCGAAACCTTCCGCCGCCTCCTGGCGGTGGACAGCACCACGGGACAGACGAAGGAGATCCAGGAACTGGTCATAAGGCTCCTGGACGAGCTTGGCTGTCCTTACCGGGTCACCCACAAGGGCGGCGTCCTCGCCGACCTCGGGGGAGAGGGAAATCCTCTGGCGGTGACGGCGCATCTGGACGACATCGGTCTGATGGTCCGGAAGATCAACCCCGACGGTTCGCTGAATCTCTGCACGGTGGGCGGACTGTATCCCTTCTACTGCGTCACCGAAAACGTGCGGATCCATACCCGGGACGGCAAGGTCTTTACCGGCACGATCTGCCGCACGCCGAATTCCATCCACGTCACCGAGGAAGAGCTGCGCGCGACGCCGCCCGATTTCCGCACCAACGTGTGCGTGGTCCTGGACGAGGACGTGAAGTGCGCGTCCGACGTGCGCGCGCTTGGGATCGAGACGGGAGACGTGATTGCGCTCGACCCGCGTTTCGAGAGGAGGAACGGATATCTCAAATCGCGCTTCGTGGACGACAAGGCCCCGGCCGCGGTGCTTTTCGCCGCGATCAAAGCCATAAAGGAATCGGGGACCGTCCTTCCGAGGAAGGTTTACGCCTACTTCGCCTTTTATGAGGAGATCGGCCACGGCACGACGGTGCTGCCCGAAGACGTGAAGGATATGATCGCCCTGGATATCGCCCCCACCGGACCCGATCAGAATTCGGATGAAAAGAAAGTATCCGTTTTCGCCAAGGATTCCCGCTTCCCGTATCATTGGGATCTGACAAACGAGATCCGCGAGACTGCGATCGCCGCCGGCGTCGATTACGTGATGGACGTCTTCACACCTCATTACGGCACCGACTGCGACGGCAGCGTCATGGCCGGATACGATATCCGTCACGCGGCCATCGGCCCCGGCACCGCCAACAGCCACGGCTACGAGCGGACGCATCTCCTGGGCCTCAAAAACACGTACGACCTGCTTCTGGCCTATCTGCTCAGGGAATGATCCCGCAGAAAGAAACCGACGGCGCGCCGCGATCGGAGATCGCGGCGCGCCGTTTTCCTGAGACGATCCTTTTATTCCTTCTCTTCCAGAAGCTTTTTCGCCGCCAGCACCAGGAACATGTAGTGGCTGGAGCCGCCGCCCATCACGTATTCCACCTGCTGCCAGAGATAGGGGAACTCCAGAAGCTCGGGGAAATCGGGACGGATCAGGGCGGTGCCGGACACCACGCCGCCGGGGATATAGGACCAGTCGGCCCGGTTCAGGCCGTAACCCACGATGGCCGAGCGCGCGCCGACGCCCGAGGCGAAGGACATGGTGTTGGAGCCGGGATGGCATCCGAGGACGAAGTTCAGGGCGTTCCAGCAGAGCTCCGGCCCGAAGAGATCCGGGAAGGCCTCGTGCAGGAAGTAATACCGGAAGCCGAGAGACTGGATCCCCCAGCCGGCGCCCCAGATATAGGGCTTGTAGGGGATGCCGTAGGGAGTCTCGGCGCTCTGGCTCTCGTAATCCTTTTTGACCTCCTCCATGGCCTGACGCAGATCGGCGGTGAAAGCCTCGTCGTCGAGGGCCCTGACCGCGCGGCAGGCGATCCAGCCGAGCCAGCGGACGTTCTGGACGATGACGTCCTTTTCGGCAAGCAGAAAGTCCCGGTATTTCCCGTCGCCGGTGGTGAGGAACAGCTCGACCGCCGCCTGGATCTTGCCGAAGAGAGCGCGGTCGCGCACCTCCGTATTCTCGAAGATCTCCTCGGCCGCGCGGAGAGCGTCGGCCGCCAGCCCGTCGTTGAAGCCGCGCATGGCGCGGGCGGAGGCGGCGAGCTCGGAGGCTGCGGTGAATTCGCGGAAGGGATTGTCTTCGGTGAAGACCCAGCGGTCGTCGGCGTTGCCGGGGATCCCGTCGGTCATGGCCGCGCTGTCGCCCAGAAGGACGTACTGGCGCAGGTCGCCGCAGATGATCCCGCGATAGAGCCTGCCGAGCGATTTGTAGGCGCCGACCACCGACAGGAGCCCGTGCTCGATCTGCTGCAGGATGTCGTTTTTGCCGTCGGGCTGGTGGATCTCGGTCGTGCGCGTCGTCTGATCGATCGCGGTGACGTCGTAATCCACGCCGAAGCATTCGTAAGCCAGGGTCAGGATGTAGCATTCGCCCGCCTGGGACTCGATGCGCAGGTCATAGTCGCCCGCGTCGTGCCATCCGCCGTGATCAAGCCCCGGCACGTGATCGCCGGGAGCGTATTTCGTCAGGGTGGACGGCCCCTGGCGGTAGCCGTCGATGTGATTGTAGTTGACCGGCGCCATGCGCGCGTCGTCGGCGTGGCAGAGATCGTGCCAGACCCGGTATTTTTCGCTGACCCGCATGTGGCACATCTGCACCGGCAGGAAGTATTCCAGCACCGGCTGCCATACGCCCCTGTCGTAGACGTCCCGCGCGATGCGGAAGATCTCGGTTTCGCTTCCCGCGTAACGGATCCGGTAAAGCCCTTCCTCCCGGACGTCCGTGAAATCGAAGCGCAGGTATTGGTAGCGCAGGAATTTGCCCCACTCCTCGGGGGAAAGCTCGGCGATCTTTTCCTCTCCGTTTTCACCGATGCGGAAAAGGACGGCCTTTTCCCGCTTTTCGTCCCTGTCGTCCAGCTCCACCACCGCGATCTTGGGCTGACCGGGATGATAACCGACCTGGGAGACCTGCACCACCGGCGGCGCGATCCATCCGTCGACGACGTGAGGGGTGATGCGCCAGCGGACGGCGCCCTTCGTGACGCCCGCGGGGATCTCGCTCGCCAGGACGAACCAGCCGTTGTTGTGATTCATCCGCCCGTCGTAAAGCTTCAGAGGAGCGGTCTCCGACTCCACGGTGAAGCGGAGGAGCGGATCATCCGGGCGGGAGATGAAGCGCTTTCCCTCCGCGTAGGGGAGGGAGACGAGGTCGTCGGCGACGATGGGGTTATACCCCTTGTTGCCGCCCGAAAGGATCTCCGGATCGATCCCGTTTTCGGGGGCGGGGAGGCCGAGGCTCCGGAGGTAGTTGGGTTCGCGCGAAAGAGTCGGGCCGTTGGGCTGGCGGGGGAAAATCCCCTGTTTCCCGTCCATGATCCAGGGCTTGTCGAAGAGAAAGCCCGGGAAAAGCTCCAGGTTGAAGGAAAGCACGCCTGCAAGAGCCTCCGGCACCGGCTCTGCGAGATCCACCGTCACCTCCACCGCGTCGCCGGCTCCCCGGACCGTGACCGTATAGGAGAAGGCGAAGTCGGGATAGATCATGGGGTTGAAGCCCTTGAGATGCCGGTCCATGTCGGGGAAGGAAAGCGTCGTCGTGATGGCGTTCGCCGCGGCGTCCGGCGTGCGTTCCTTCTGCTTCGGCACCGGCTGCCACTGACCCGGCGTGGGCTCGTAGCGCACGTCGCCGTTGGTGGCGACGCGTTTCCCGTGCATCAGGATGCTGACGCCGGACTGGTGTCCTTCGGGGTAAATGTCGTCGAAGGCCATGACGTTGACGCCTCCGTTTTTGAAATACCCCGCTTCGGGATCCAGACGGAACCCGATCTTCCGGTTTTCGCTCATAGTGTCCTCCTGTATATCATTTTTTTGTCTATGGATTCATCACTCCCGCTCCAGGAGAAGCAGGAAATCGTGGCAGGTCGGGCCGAGATCGAGCGTTCCGCCCTTTTCAAGGACCCTTTCGCTCCCGTCGTCCAGATCGAAGACGACGGCGCGGAAGGCGGGATCGACGCCGCTGATCTTCAGCGGCGTTTCCCTGCGGGTACGCAGCGCGTAGCGGATCCTGCCCTCCGGACGGAAGCCGTCCCGCACCGGGAAAAGGCAGGCGTTCTGGAGATATACCATGCGCACCTCGTCCCGGTCGAAGCTCGCGGCCTTGGCGCGGTAGCCCGGGACCGGCGCGAGAAAAGGCGTTTCCTTCAGGAAATCCTCCCGCACGGCGGTTTCCGTCGTCAGGGAGGCGCCGGGGTCCGAAACGAAGGCGTAAGGGACGCCGGACTCCAGGCTCCAGAGCTCGATCCGGAGAAGCTTTTCCCAGGCCGCGCTTTTCGCTTTCACGCAGAAGCGGTGGCGCCCGTCGGTCGCTTCGCGGTCGGGGCACCAGAGCTCCGGCGGATAGAGACAGTTTTCCTCGCCGGTCTTCCAGAGCGCCTCCCATTCCTCCGACGCGGCGGAGACGTCGATCCGGAGCTTCGGAGAGGGGAGGAGCTCCCTTGCGCCGAGCTTGTCGAAGATTTTCTTCACCGCGTGGTACTGCCCGAAGCCGCGGGCCAGCCAGGCGACGCAGCCCGGCGCGCCGGAAAGCAGGGTGAACCACGCCATATCGCGGCTGAGAAGGGGAAGAAGCGGAGAAAGAGCGGGATCCTTCGCGCGCCGCAGCTCCAGAGCCTCCCATTCGCCCATCATGGTCGGCGCGGCGGAGGAGGAATAAAGAAGGACCGTATCGGCGACCGCCGCGTAATCGAGCCACTCCGGCGCGCCGCAGATATCGGGATAGACGTGAAGGGAGAAGAAGTCCGGCTTGATTTCCCGGCACCAGTGGACCGGGTCGTGGCCGAGAAGACCTACGCCCGGATTGCTGAAGCACACGGGAATATCCGGGAGCATCCGCTTCACGTGCGCGGTCATGTCCCGGTGCCAGTCCAGATATCCCGGCGTATCCTCCCACCGGAAGGTGTTCGGCGGGTCGGCATGGGGACTTGCCCAGCCCGATTCGTTGAAGAGCTCCACGGCGAAAAGGCCGTCGACGTCCCGGAGCAGGGGCAGGAGCTCGTCCAGGAACAGGTGACAGCAGGCTCTCACGTCGGGATCGGTAAAGAAGCCGTCGTAGGAGACGAGATCCCCGGGATTTTCCAGAAAGCGCCGCTGGGAAGGAGAGGCGGAGGCGATCTCCTCCGGAGTCCACAGCCTTTTTCCCCAATAGGTCCTCGTGTATTCCTCGCAGTAAAAGCTGCATTCCGGCTCGGTGAAAAGGCAGAGCTGCAGGCCGATGCCGTACAGCTTCGCCTCACGGAGAAAGGCCTTGATCTTTTCGAGAAGAGCGAGATTCACCCGTCCGCCGATATCCAGTCCCTCCCAGGCGGAGCCGCCGCTGTCGCCCCGGGGGAAAAGGCGGATCGCGTTGATCCCGTCCTCTTCGGAAAGGAAACGGAAGAGCTTTCTCCAGACGCCGACGGTCGCGTGCTGAAACTCCATCAGATCGCCGCCGTGCTGCGAGTCGGCGGCCAGCTCTTCGCCCACGTAACTCAGGGGGAAGTAACAGGAAAAAAGCCCCAGCGGGTAATATCTCCCGCCGTCCTCCCGGCGGAAGCCGCGGCGATCCCATCGCACGGCCGATCCCTCCTTTATTTTCAGGACGGACCGGCGAAAGGATACTTCGCCGGTCCGTCGATCACGTTATTCGTTTATCCCGCGTACATGATGCCGTCGAAAAGCTCGTCGGCCGGGACGCCGTCGATCTTGGGCGGATAGGAGGCGGGAGAATCGAGATTCACGCGGACGTAAAGCCCGTTCCCGTCGGTCATTTCCACGAATCCGTTGCGATCGGTGCGCACGAAGGAAAGCTCCGTGCCCTCGGGCACCGTGACCTTGGTGCCGGTGGGGCGGCGGGTCTCGTTGTAGAGAAGCTCCAGCTCCAGATCCTTTTTGAGCGTCAGCTTGAAATCGCACAGGGCGAGATAAGCCTGATCGGCCGGCTGGGGGATGATCCCACCGTCAAAGGAGAAGAGGCGGATGCCGGTGTAGGTGGAAAGGTTGTCGATCTTGGAGGAAAGCAGGAAGCATTCCGGATCGGTGAAAACGAAATCGCCGTAGCCTTCGGCGGAGAAATACGCGCCGTTCAGGCTTTCGCCCTCCAGATTGCCCTGGAACAGCACTCTGCCGTCGGTTTCCAGGGAGAAGATCGTGAAATCGCCGTGAGATCCCACCTGGACCGAATCGACGATCAGGAGTTTTCGGCTGCCGGATTTGACAAAGTAGAAATCCGCATCGACGCCGCTTCTCTCAAAATCGTACTGCGTGGCATCCGTCTGGACGTGAAGCGATTCGTAATAGACGCCCGCTTCGTCGTAGGTGACCCAGGCGTCCAGAGTCATCCCGCCGTTCAGAGCCGGCACCAACACCGTCTCTTCGGGGCAGAAGGGGATCACGTAGGAATCCGGCACGTCGGTGACGTCGCCGGGATACACCTCGCGGTTTCCGGAGAAGGGAAGATTGATTTTCAGAAGGCCTTCGGAGGGATCGGCGTAGGTGCCGGGACTCATATAGAAGACGAGACCGGCGGGCTCCAGGACCCAGGGGATCTTGTTTTCGCTGAGGACCTTGCCGAAGGTGGCCTCCGGATCGGAGACATAGGTGTTGTGATAGTGCATGGTGAACTCCCGCACGAAGGCCTCGAGAAGCAGGTCTTCGGAGGCGATCATCTGCTCGATGGGCATGGCCTCGCCGGTGTCGGGGGAATAGACGATGCTGTCGTAGGTCGCGTGAACGCTTTCCCCGTCGGCGATCTTTTTCTGCGTCAGGAGGCTCAGCGCCTTTTCGTCGGCCCGTTTCACCAGGATCCGGATGGTCACGCTGTAGCTTTCGCCTTCGGCAGCCGGATTCTCACGCGCCTTTTCGGCGAGCTCCTTCAAATCCATTTGGGCTTCCATCTTCAGATTTTCATTGTAGGTCCGGATAGCGGCCGAAAGCTCCGGATGGTTGACCTCGGCCACCGGGGCAAGGGAAAGCTGTTCCCAGGACGCGGTAGCCAGCATGATCCCGTCGTCGCCCTCGACCGAGTCGTAGCCGTAGGTGCGGAAAAGCTGCATCGAAGAGAGCAGGGGAGGAATATCCGAAAGTCCGGTGATGATGGGGTTGTATCCTTCGGGATCGTTATAAACGTCGACGGCGGTATCGGTTTCCGGCTCGCTCCCGGTTTCGGTCCCGGTTTCGGTCCCGGTCTCGCTCCCGGTTTCGGTCCCGGTCTCGGTTTCGGTCGCCGGAACCGGTTCGGTCCCGGTCTCGGACTCTGTCTCCGTCCCGGTCGCAGGGGCGGTTCCGGTCCCGGTTTCGGTCTGTTCGGAACCGGTGTCGGTGTCGGGAAGGAAACGTTCGACGTCGATGCAGGACGAAAGCGAACAGAGCATGGCCGCCGCCAAGAGCAGGGTCAGGATGCGTTTTCCTTTCATGGTGAGTCGCTCCTTTGTGAAGAAAGAATCGTGCCGCCGGGGACGGCATGCGGAAGCGCCGCGCGGTTTCCGGGGATCACTTCCTGGCGTTTTCCACGATGGCGCGGCAGGCCTCGTAAAAGATGCCCACGTCCACCGAGTAGGAGAGGTAGCGCACGCCCGCGTCGCGCCACATCTTCGCGGTCTCGGGGGTATCCACGAAGGTACCGACGGTGATGCCCAGAGAGGCGCAGCGGTCGACGATCTCCTTCATCCGGGCGATGACGGTGGGATGGGTGACCTGTCCCGGAACGCCCAGGGACTGGGACAGATCGTAGGGGCCGATGAAGATGATGTCGATGCCCTTGACGGCCAGGATCTCATCCAGGTTTTCGATGGCCTTCCGGCCTTCGAGCTGCAGGATCACCAGAGCCTGGTTGGCCCTTTTGAAGTACTCGGAGCGCTCGGTGGCGGAATAGTGGGCGGCGCGCACGAAACGGCAGACGCCCCGTTCGCCCTCCGGGAAGAATTTCGCGTGGCGGATGGCGGTCTTCGCGTCCTCGGCCGAGGTGATCTGCGGGATCTCCACGCCCAGCGCGCCGATATCCAGCGCCTTGCCGATGGAGGATTCGGAGAAATCCTGGGTACGGATCACCGGCAGGATCCCGGAGACCTCGGCGGCGCGGATGTTGTTCTGCATGGATTCATAGGAGACCGGGCCGTGCTCGGTGTCCAGGATGGCGAAGTCGAAGCCCGCGTACCCCGCGCATTCGATGAACGCCGGATCGCCGGTCTTGCAGAAGGGGCCGAACACCGGTCCTTCGGCGATTTTTTTGCGGAAGTTTTCCAGAATTTCAAGTTTCATGATCGGGTCGATTCCTTTCTCTTTGTTCTGTTTCATTGTATCACCCGCTCCGCGTCAAATCAAGTCTCCGGCGAAAAAAAGGTTGAAGGGGACGCGGGGCGTGTGCTATAATTTCTCCGGGATCCTTCTTCCGGTCAGAGCGGGAAATAGCGGAAGGCGCGCCCCTCTTTTTCCCGCCGGAAAAGGCCGGTCTCATAGAAAAACCGCGCCGCGCCCTGCGCCGACGCCGGCGGGATCCCGGCGAAAGCGGCCAGCTCCTTCACCGTGAAGCTTTCGGGCAGCGGAGAGGGGAGCAGAGGAAGAAGCTCCCGCGGCTCCCGCGCGAAAACCGCGTCGACGAGCTCTTCGGGCACCGTGTCGGTTTTTTCGCCCCGTTTCCCTTTTTCCCGCGCCATGCGGACGTCGCATACGTCGAGGAAGGGGATCCAGAGCGAAAAGCCCGGGTGGGAAAACCAGGACGCGACGGGCACCAGATCGCCCAGGATGTCGGTCCGCCGTCCGCGCCGCGGCGAAAGGCGGCGGGAAAGGACCGCGCCGGTTTCCGGATCGATCCGGAGGATATGACGGCGCAGGATCTGCGGCGTGACGAGGACCACGTCGCTGTGCACCAGAAAATGCCGCAGCTTTTCGGAAAGAGAGTAGATCCGGGAGGTCTGGATCTCGCAGATCACCCCGTCGCGGGCGATATCTGCGAAGAACCGGCCCATCGGCACCTCCTGAAACTCCGGATCCGGCTCGATATACCGTTTCAGCACCGCGTGGACAGACCGCTCGTTCAGGGTGCCGATCCCCGCTTCCCCGTCGTCGGGAAGCGTCAGGGCGCGCAGAAAGCGCGCGCGGTCGGGGCTTTCAAAATCGATCATGACGGTTCCTCCTGTTTACGGATAAAGCCGGGCATCCTCCGGCGATTCCCGGGCGTCCGGGAAAGAAAGGAAGGCTATGGACGAATCGAAGCTTTCGGAAAGAGGTTTTGACAAGCTCTTTCAAAAAACGGCGAAGCCGGCGTACTACGCGCTTCTCGTCCCGGCGCTCGGGGAGCGCCGCTTCGGCGACGCCGAGGCCGTGTACGAGGAGGGGGACGATCCCTCCGACGGTCTTTACCTTATTATAAACGGAAAGGTCGCTCTCCGCAACCCCGAAACCGGGGAGGAGATCCTGCGGGGCCCCGGCGATCTTTTCGGGACGAACGGGATCCTGCGCTCCCGCGGCAGGCGGGAGGAGACGGCGCTGGCTTCGGGGGAGACTCTTCTTTACGCGCTCTCTCGGGAGGATTACGAGCGTCTGGCGCGGGACAACGCCGATTTCGGCCGGTGGCTCGAGCGGTGCCTCCTTCTGCATGAAGGAAAAAGCCGCCGGGAAGCCGAGGGAGACCGGGAAAAGAGAAGGACCGGCGCGAAGGCCGTCGCGCTCGCGCTCCTGCCCATGGCATGGGCAGCGCTCTGGGATGCGCTGGTGACGAAATTCGCCGGGGAGGAAACGCTCGCCCCGGCGGGCATGATGATCCTCTTTCTGGGGATCGCGGCGCTGCTCGCCGTCTTCTTCTTCGCCGGGAAATTCCCGAAGGAGGAAATGGGCTTCGGAAAGGCCGTGTCACTCCGCACGGCGCTGATTTCTCTGGCCGCGGCGGCGGAGCTTTCGGCTCTCTTTTTCCTCGCCGCCATGCTGGAAAAAAACGGCGTGATCACCGGCTTCGCCGCCCCGGACGGCGGCAGGATCACCGGGGGAGGCACGCTCCTTTTCCTCGGGATGTCCCTTTTCCATCTGGCGGTCTTCTGGATGGCCGCCGGGATCCTTCCCCGCGCGGCGGAAAACCTGATCGGCGGGAAGGCCGGAAAGGTCATGAAATGGATCCTTCCCCTCGCGGTCTCGGTCCCGGTCTACGCGGCGCTGGAAGGCGCGGCGGGGGCCGTGTGGCTTCTGATCCTGACGCTTTCCTATCTTTTCGTCCGTCTCAAAACCGGGGATCTGATGCTCAGCGGCGTGTTTTTCCTTCTCGCCTCCGCCGTCGGCGCCTTCGGCTTCGGGATTTATATCGTGCCTTCCATGTTCTGACCGTTTCGAAACGTCGTATCCCCTCCGCGCCCCGGCCCCGAAGCCGGGGCGCGGAGCTCTGCCGGCGTCCGGCTGCGGTTTCCCGCCGCGGCATTTTCTCCTTGCAATCATCCGGGAAATGGTGTATACTTTGAAATGATCCGATCTTGTGCGCGTTCCCGCTGTCCGGGGAAGCAGCGGCTCCCTGTATCCGCAATCCGCTACAGCGGGGGAGACCGGCCGCCCCCGGGATGCGCCGTGTATAGCGTCCGGACTGCGAGGCTTATGACCGGGCGGTCCCGCGCAACGAGAGCCCCCGAACCATGTCAGGCGGGGAACCGAGCAGCATTAAGAGGTGTCTTTCGTGTGCCGCGGGAGCGCCGCCCGCGAGGTTTTCGCTTTGCGGCAACCTTTGTACGGCGGTTTCAAAGGCGGCCTGCGGGGGCGCGCAGAAGACCGGATCCTTTTGTATTTTCCAGATCGGAAGGTTTTCTCCCGGAAAAGAGATGAGTTGATGAATATGAGCGAGACTCTGTATCTGAAATGGCGTCCCGCCCGTTTCCGGGACGTGGTGGGGCAGGAGAAGGTCGTCGACGTCCTGATGAATCAGTCGGCGGAGGACCGTTTCTCCCACGCTTATCTTTTCACCGGAACGCGCGGTACGGGCAAAACCACCTGCGCCCGGATCCTGGCCAAAGCGATCAACTGCCGCCATAAGGAAAACGGCGATCCCTGCGGCGTCTGCCCGACCTGCCGCGCCATCGAATCGGGCGACTATCTCGACGTGATCGAGATGGACGCCGCCTCCAACAACGGCATCGACGACATGCGCGATCTCAAGGAGAAGGCCGTCTACAATCCCACCGAGGGCGGGAAGAAGGTCTACATCATCGACGAGGTCCACATGCTTTCCACCTCGGCCTTCAACGGCTTTCTGAAGCTTCTGGAGGAACCGCCGGAGCACGTGATCTTCATCCTGGCCACCACCGACGTGCAGAAGCTGCCGGCCACCATCATTTCCCGGTGTCAGCGCTTTGATTTCCGCCGCATCGGCGAGGAGGAGATCGCCGCGCGGTGCCTCTACGTCGCCGGGGAGGAGGGGATCGACCTCACGCCCGACGGCGCGAAGCGCGTGGCTTCTCTTTCGGACGGCGCGATGCGCAACGCCCTGTCGGCGCTGGAGCAGCTTGCCGCCGCCGGCGGCAGGATCGACGCGGACGCCGTGTCCCTCCGTCTCGGCCTCGCCGGAAGCGAAGGGCTGCTTGCCGCCGCGAAAGCGGTCGCCTCGGGCGACGCCGCGAAGGCGCTCGACGTTCTCGGCGCGCTTTACGACCGCGGCGTGTCCGCCCCCAATTTTCTTTCCGATCTTTCGATCCTTTTCCGTGACGCCGCCGTGGTAAAGGCCGGCGCCGCGGCCGATCTTCTCGGCGCCGGATATAAAAAAGAAGACCTCCGCCCCGTGGCGGACGGCCTCGGATACGAACGGATCGTCTATTCCATGACCGAGATCGGAGAGACCCTCGCGTCTCTCCGCCAGAGCCCGAACGCCCGGGTGGATACCGAGCTCTGCCTGATCCGGCTGGCCCATCCCGCCGGCCGCACGCCGCAGGCGCTGGCCGCAAGACTCGACGCACTGGAAAAAAAACTCGACGATCTGGCTTCCCGCGGGATCCGCACGGCCGGGACCGCGGCCCCGGCTCCGAAGATCCGGGAGGAAGCCGCTCCGGCTCCCGCGCGGGAAGAGGAGGAAAAGCCCTCGCCGGTCCGGCCCGAGCCGCCGGATGGACCCCTTATGCCGGTCGCTTACCGGGCGGAGCTTTTGCGCGAACTGCGCGGCGCGATCCCCCTGCTTCCCTATACCCAGCTTCAGATCTGCGATATCCTCGGCGCGGAAGGGCGCCTGGTGCTCTCCTGCAAAAGCCGGCCGCAGGCGGATTTCCTCGGCGACCGGACGGTTTTGCGGAAGATCCGGGAGAAGGCCGCCTCTTTCGCCGGCGGAGACGTGACCGTCTCGGTCCGGGTGGAGGGGGAAGAGGAAAAGAAAGAGGATCCCTTCCTGGATCTCCTGCGCTTCGGGGAAGAGAACCCGGACGTCGCGGACGTGCGCTAATACCTTATATAGAATATGATCAGCAGCAGAAGAAAAAGGAGAATGAAAAATGGCTAAAAGAGGCGGATTCCCCATGGGCGGCATGGGCGGCGGCATGAACATGAACATGATCCGGCAGGCGCAGAAGATGCAGGCCGACATGCAGAATTTCCAGGAAGAATTCAAGACCAGAGAATTCTCGGCCTCCAGCGGCGGCGGCGTCGTCACGGCGAAGGTGTCCGGCGAGCATCGGCTCCTCGCGGTGGAGATCAAGCCCGAAGCCGTGGATCCCGACGACGTGGAGCTCCTTTCGGATATGATCGTGGCGGCCGTCAACGAGGCCATGCACGCCGTGGACGAAGCCAACGAGGAAGGCATCCGGAAAATCACCGGCGGGCTTTCGCTGGGCTTCTGAAAGACGGCCGGATAAAAGAAAACCGGAAAGGAAGGACGGCACTTGGACAGTTACGCCCCTGCCGTGGAACGGCTGATCGAACAGTTTCATAAGCTGCCCGGCGTGGGAAGAAAAAGCGCCGTGCGCATGGCTTTCTATATCCTCGGCGCGAAGGAGGAGACCGCGGCCGCTTTTGCGGAGGCCGTCGTCGAGGCGAAAAGGGTGATCCATCGCTGCCCGGTGTGCGGCGATCTCACCGACAAAGAGATCTGCCGGATCTGCGCCGATCCCGAAAGGGATCACGGCGTGATCTGCGTGGTCTCCGATCCCAAGGACGCGGCGGCGATCGAACGCACCCGGGATTACCGGGGGGTCTATCACGTGCTTCACGGGGTGATCAATCCCATCAACCGCGTCGGCCCGGAGGATATCGCGATCCGGGAACTGCTCGACCGGCTGAAGGACGGGACCGTCCGGGAAATCATCCTGGCCACCGATCCCGACGCCGCGGGCGAAACCACGGCCATGTACGTCGCGCACGCGGCGCGTCCCACGGGGGTCCGCGTGTCGCGCCTGGCTTACGGCATGTCCATGGGAAGCCATCTGGAATTCACCGACGAACTGACTCTGAACAAAGCGCTTTCGGACCGGAAGGAATTCTGAAGGTCTGTTCGACCGATCGCCTCGCCGCCGCGGGACTTCTCCCGCGGCGGCGTTTTGCGTTCCGCCCCTTTTCACGGCGCTTTTTGAAAAGACGCAGTGCGCGGGGAAGAGTGACAAAAAACGGCATCCCACTGCCGGGAATTTGGCAATATTTTTTCTTTACCCCCTTGACAAGTGCCGAAAGAAGTGGTACATTATAGCCAGAAATTAGCACTCGGACAATATGAGTGCTAAATTCCAAAAGGATGATGGAACATGAGCGAGCTTTCGGAACGGAAAAAACGAATATTGCAGGCCATCATCGACGAGTATATCGCCTCGGCTGAGCCGGTGGGCTCCAAAAGTCTGGTGGAAAAGCACAGTCTGGGGGTTTCCTCCGCGACGCTGCGCAACGAGATGGCCGACCTGGAGGAGATGGGATACCTTTCTCATCCGCACACCTCTTCGGGCAGGATCCCCACCAACCTCGGCTACCGGTTCTACGTGGACGAACTGATGAAGATGCAGACCCTGAGCGAAAGCGAGGTGCGCAGGATCTCCTCCGCCTTCGATTCCCGCCTCAGGGAGATCGACAAGCTGATCGCGGAGGCCGGGCGGGCGGTTTCGGAAATGACCAATTACGCCTCGGTCACCCTGACGCCGCGCATCACGGGGGACGTGATCAAGAACGTCAGGCTTTTCGCCTGCGATCCGACGCTTTACGTCTTTGTGATCATCTCGGAATCCGGGCTTGTCAACGACAAGATGATCCGCACGCCGCGGCCGGTGCCCGACGAAGACCTCGCCTCGCTGACCGACGCTCTGAACCGCGTTCTGGTCGGCCTTGCGCCGGGGGACATTTCCTTCCGGCATATGGCGGAGCTGGAAAGCGCGGCAGGGGAGGCGCGGGAGCTTCTCGGCGCGATCCTGGATTATCTGAAGACCATCATATCGGAATACTCCGCGTCGGAAGTGCATATCGACGGCGCCAACAAGCTGCTCTATTATCCCGAATACAACGATATCCAGAGCGCCCGCCAGCTTTTCGATTTTCTCGGCTCGGACAGCGACGGAAGCTGGATCCTGAAGGGCGGGGAAGAGGGACGGAACCGCCGCCGCGTGGGCGAGGAAGGCCTGGTGGACATCCGGATCGGCAAGGAAAACGGCATCGCGCCGCTGGACAACGCCTCCTTCGTGGTCACCGACATCCCGCTTTCGGGCGATTCGAGGATCTATCTGGGACTTCTGGGCCCCACGCGCATGGACTACGCGCACGCCTCGGCAAGGCTGCAGTTCGTGGCGCGGATCCTCGGCAAGGTGATCGAGGATATCATGAACAATGAATGACGCCCGACGGGCGGGAAGGAAGGAACGACATGGCGAAAAAAGCGAAATCGCCGGAGGTCAATCCGCCGGAGGAAGAGAAGACGCCTCTGGAAGGAGAAGACTCCGCTGCGGAAAAAGAGCCGGAAGCCGTCCCTGACGCGGCCTCCGAAGAAAAGGCCGCCGAAGAGAATCCTGCCGGAAAAAAAGAAGAACCTAAAAAGGATCCCCTGGCGGAAGAGCATGAAAGGTTCCTGCGGCTCGCTGCTGAATATGACAATTACCGCAAGCGCACCCAGAAGGAAAAGGAGAAGACCTGGTCCGATGCGGTGGAAAAAACCGTGGTCACGCTGCTCCCCACCCTTGACAATCTGGAACGCGCCGTGGACGCGGCGGAGGACCGGGACGGAAGCCTCTACAAGGGCGTGGAAATGACTCTGAAGATGTTCCGGGAGGAACTGGAAAAGCTCGGCGTCACCGCCATGGACACGAAAGAAGGAACGCCCTTCGATCCCCGGTTCCATGAAGCCATCATGCACGAAGACGACGGAAGCGGAGAAAACGTCATCGCGGAAACCTTCCAGAAGGGCTACCTCCGGAAGGATACGGTCGTAAGACCCGCTCTCGTGAAAACGAGAGGTTGAAATAGAGTCTTGAAATCAAATCAACGAATCAGGAGGACAAGAATATGTCGAAAATCATCGGAATAGATCTCGGAACAACCAATTCCTGCGTGTCGGTGATGGAAGGCGGCGAAGCCGTCGTCATCGCCAACGCCGAAGGCGCCCGCACCACCCCGTCGGTGGTCGCCTTCTCCAAGACCGGCGAAAGAATGGTCGGTCAGGTCGCCAAGCGTCAGGCCATTACCAACCCCGACCGCACCATTTCCTCCATCAAGAGAGAGATGGGCACCGACTACAAGGTCAACATCGACGGTAAGCGCTATACGCCGCAGGAGATCTCGGCCATGATCCTTTCCAAGCTGAAGGCCGACGCGGAAGCGTATCTGGGTGAAAAAGTCACCGAAGCGGTCATCACGGTGCCGGCTTACTTCTCGGATTCCCAGCGCCAGGCCACCAAGGACGCAGGACGCATCGCCGGCTTGGAGGTGGAGCGCATCATCAATGAACCCACGGCCGCGGCTCTCGCCTACGGCGTGGACAAGGAAAAAGAGCAGAAGGTCATGGTGTACGACCTGGGCGGCTGCACCTTCGACGTGTCGATCCTGGACATGGGCGACGGCATCCTCGAAGTGCTTTCCACCAACGGCAACACCCGTCTCGGCGGCGACGACTTCGACAAGCGCATCATGGACTGGATCATCGCCGAGTTCAAAAAGGATCAGGGCATCGATCTTTCCACCGACAAGGCCGTTATGCAGCGCCTGAAGGAAGCTGCGGAAAAAGCCAAGATCGAGCTTTCCAGCACCACCACCACCAATATCAACCTGCCCTTCATCACGGCGGACGCCTCCGGCCCGAAGCATCTGGACCTGACCCTGACCCGTGCGAAATTCGAATCGCTGATCGACGATCTGATCGAAGCCACGATCGCTCCTGTGCGCCAGGCCATGAAGGACGCCGGCGTGACCAACAGCGATCTTGACAAGGTCCTTCTGGTGGGCGGCTCCACCCGCGTGCCCGCCGTGCAGGAGGCCGTGAAGAAGATCACCGGCAAGGAGCCCTTCAAGGGCATCAACCCGGACGAGTGCGTGTCTCTGGGCGCGGCGCTGCAGGGCGGCGTCCTCACCGGCGACGTGAAGGATCTTCTGCTTCTGGACGTGACGCCGCTTTCCCTGGGCATCGAGACCCTGGGCGGCGTCTGCACCAAGATCATCGACCGCAATACCACCATCCCGACCAAGAAGAGCCAGGTCTTCTCCACCGCCGCCGACGGTCAGACCTCCGTGGAGGTTCACGTGCTGCAGGGCGAGCGCGAAATGGCTCAGTACAACAAGACCCTCGGCCGCTTCCATCTGGACGGCATCCCGGCCGCGCCGCGCGGCGTGCCGCAGATCGAGGTCACCTTCGATATCGACGCCAACGGCATCGTGAACGTCAGCGCGAAGGATCTCGGCACCGGCAAGGAACAGAAGATCACCATCACCTCCTCCACCAACATGTCCAAGGACGACGTGGATAAGGCGGTGCGCGAAGCCGAACAGTTCGCCGAGGAAGACAAGAAGAGACGCGAGGCGGTCGACGCCCGCAACGAGGCTGACCAGCTGGTCTACCAGTCCGAAAAGACCCTGAACGAGATCGGCGACAAGCTCCCCGAAAGCGACAAGGAGCCGGTGAAGACCGCTCTGGAGGCTCTGAAGGAAAAGCTCAAGGGCGACGACGCGGACGGCATCAAGTCGGCCACCGAGGACCTGAAAAAGGCCTTCTACGCGCTGTCCGAGAAGCTCTACCAGGCTCAGGGCCAGAACCCCGGCGGCAGCCAGGGCAACCCCGGCGGAGGAACGAACCCCGGTTCGACCAACGACGACGGCACCGTGGACGCCGATTACGAGGTAAAATAAGGCAGATTTGACGCAGACTGTCCCCGCGGGCACGCAGGCGTGCCCGCGGGGCGTCGGAATATTCGCCCGCCCGGTTTTCCCCGGCGACGGGCCGACAGGGGAAAGGAAAGGGCGCTTCCCCGGCGTTATCCGGAAGGAGGCCGCTTGGTTCTATGACAAATAAAAGAGACTATTACGAAGTGCTCGGCGTCGAAAAGGGAGCGAGCGAGGACGAAATCAAGAAAGCCTATCGCAAGCTCGCCATGAAATATCACCCCGACCGCAATCCGGGAGACAAAGAGGCGGAGGAGCATTTCAAGGAGGTCGGCGAGGCCTACGAGGTGCTGTCCGATCCCGAAAAGAGACAGAAATACGATCAGTTCGGCTTCGATGCGTTCGACCCCACCGCCGGAGGCGGCGCGGGATACGGCGGGACCGGCGGCTTCGGGTTCGAGGATTTCGACCTCGGCGATATCTTCGGAAGCTTTTTCGGCGGCGGAGCCAGACAGAGCCAGGCGAGGCGCAACGCGCCGCGTCAGGGTGAAACGCTGGAATACATTCTGAACCTGAGCTTCGAGGAGGCGGCCTTCGGCGTCCGCAAGGAGATCAACATCCAGAGGATGGAGGTCTGCCAGGACTGCGGCGGCACCGGCGCCGCCAAAGGCACGAAGGTCGAAACCTGCTCGGTCTGCCACGGAACGGGCCAGGTGCAGACCACCACGCGCACCCCTCTCGGCATGTTCAGCCAGACCACCGTCTGTTCGACCTGCCGCGGCAAGGGCAAGATCATAAAATCCCCCTGCCGTTCCTGCGGCGGCAACGGCATGAAGCGTATGAACCGCACCGTTACGGTGGATATTCCCGCCGGCATCGACGAGGGACAGACGGTATCTCTGCGCGGAGCGGGCGGCCACGGGATCAACGGCGGCGCGCCGGGCGACCTGCACGTCACCATCCGCATCAACCCGCATCCCATCTTCACGCGCCGGCGCTATGACGTTTACTGCGAGCTGCCGGTGACCATGGCGCAGGCGGCCCTCGGCGCCGAGATCGAGATCCCGACCATCGACGGTCCCATGACCTACAAGATCCCGGAAGGGACCCAGCCGGAAACGGTCCTCCGGATCCCGCGCAAGGGGATCCCCGTACTCCGCAGCAAATCCCGCGGCGATCACGTCCTGATCGTCAAGGTGGAGATCCCGAAGAATCTGAACGAGAGGCAGAAAAAGCTCCTGCGGGATTTCGACGAGTCGGTCAGCGAGCACAATTTCAGCGAAAACCGCAGCTTTTTCAAAAAGGTCAAGGATCTTTTCAACAAATGACCGTATCCCGGAAAACGCTTGCGGACAAAACGAAGCCCCGGTCTTTCGACCGGGGCTTTTTCTCCGCCGCCGCAATTTGCCCAGCATAACCGCCGGGATAGCAAAGATGTGCCTCGCCGAGCCGTGCGAGGATCGCCCCGAGAAAAACGACCGAGCTTCGAAGCTCGGAGGCGAGACAGTCGGGAATGACGTTCGCCGCCGGATGCGAAGCGTCCACCATCAGATCGCCGCCCCGCCTTTTGACCCGGCATCCGAGGGCTTCCAGGATCTTTACCGTGACGGTAACGTCCTGAATGTCCGGCACGCGGTGGAGAAGAGAAACGCCGGGGAGGAGAAAAGCGGCGGCCAGGATCGGCAGGACGCTGTTTTTGGCGCCCTGCACCGTGATTTCGCCGCGAAGCGGTCCGCCGCCCCGCACCAGAAGTGAATTCATGCCATCATCCCTTTCGGAAGGATTTTACCCTTCAATCTATGCCCGGCTTCAAAGCTTTGACAAAAAGAAACCCGCCGGGACGTGAAATTGGGACTTGACAAACGGGGTGGGATCGTGTATACTGATTGAGTGTAAAGCGACTGCGCTTTACAAAGCGACATGCCTTTACAGGGCGGAGGAAAACCGGAGAAACGAGACCGGAAGAGGAGGCGAAGGATCCGTATGAAGAGCAACGCAGTGGAAATGGGCCTGTTATTTGATTTTTACGGCGACATGCTCACCGAAAAACAGAAACAGATCTTCGACCTTTATCACAACGAGGATCTTTCTCTGGCGGAAATCGCCGAGATCACCGGCATCACCAGACAGGGCGTACGCGATTCGGTGGTGAGAAGCGAGGCGGCGCTCAGGACCATGGAAGAAAAGACCGGGCTGATCGCCCGCTTCCGGGAGACCGAGGAGCGGCGCGCCGAGATCCACCGTCTCGTGGACGAATTCGCGAAATCCCCGGACTTTCATCATATCACCAACGTCTCGGCCGACAGGATCCGCAAGATCTGGTTCCTTTCGCGCTCCGCGGAAGAGACCGAGGAATAAGGAAACGACATGGCATTTGAAGGGCTGACAGAAAAACTCTCGCGGGTATTCAAAAAGCTGCGCGGCCGCGGGAAACTCTCCGAGGGCGACATCAAAGAGGCGATGCGCGAGGTGCGCATGGCTCTTTTGGAAGCCGACGTCAACTACAAGGTCACGCGCGATTTCATCAAGTCGGTCAGCGAACGGGCCGTCGGCGCCGAGGTCATGGAATCGCTCACCCCGGGGCAGCAGGTCGTCAAGATCGTCAACGAAGAGCTGACCGAACTGATGGGCGGAACTGTCCAGAAGCTCACGATCTCGCCGAAGCCTCCCACGGTGGTCATGCTGATGGGCCTGCAGGGCGCCGGCAAAACCACCAACGGCACCAAGCTCGCCGCCTATTTCAAAAAGCAGGGCAAAAGGCCTCTGATGGCCGCGCTGGACGTCTACCGCCCCGCCGCCATCCGCCAGCTGCAGATCGCCGCGGCGCAGGCCGATATCCCCGTGTTCGAAATGGGGCAGGGGGATCCGGTTGAAATCGCCGAAAAGGCGCTGGAGCACGCCCGTCACAACGGGAACGACATGCTCTTTCTGGACACGGCCGGCCGGCTCGCCATCGACGACGAAATGATGGACGAGCTTTCGAGGATCGCATCACGCGTCGAACCCACCGAAAAAATGCTGGTGGTGGACGCCATGACCGGTCAGGACGCCGTGAATACCGCCGAAAACTTCGCAAACCGCGTGGGGATCGATTCGGTGATGCTGACCAAGCTGGACGGCGACGCCAGAGGCGGCGCGGCCCTGTCGATCCGCGCGGTCACCGGGAAACCCATCAAGTTCTCGGGCATCGGCGAAAAGATCGACGCGTCGAATATCGAACCCTTCTATCCCGACCGGATGGCTTCGCGCATCCTCGGCATGGGCGACGTCCTCTCGCTGATCGAAAAGGCGGAGGAGATGATCGACCGGAAAAAGGCCGCCGAGCTGGAAGAAAAAATGCGCAAATCCCGGCTTTCTCTGGACGATTTTCTCGATCAGATGCGCCAGATGAAGAATATGGACATGTCGCAGATGCTGGGCATGATCCCCGGGATGAAGGGCAATCCCGGAAACCTTCAGGTGGACGAGAAGGCGCTTTCCCGCACCGAGGCCATCATTCTTTCGATGACCAAAAAAGAACGGGACAATCCGGCTATCATCAATTCCAGCCGGAAAAAACGCATCGCGGCGGGCTCCGGCACCAGGGTCGAGGACGTGAACCGCATGCTCAAGAAGTTTGACCAGGTGCAGAAGCTGACCAGGCAGATGGCCGGCGGCAATATGGGCAAACTTGGCAGAAAGGGCGGCTTCCGGCTTCCCTTCGGCCGATAATCAAGGCTTTATCCCAATGGGGTTGGCATAGAAGAAACCTGTTACGATTTGGAGGAAAACACAAAATGGTCAAGATCAGACTGCGCCGCATGGGCGCGAAAAAGGCTCCCTTTTACCGCATCGTCGTCGCCGACGCCCGGTATCCCCGCGACGGCCGCTTCATCGAAGAGGTCGGCACCTACAATCCGATGAAGGATCCCACCGAATTCAAAATCAACGAAGAAAGAGTCCGCGAATGGATCAAGAACGGCGCTCAGCCCACCGAGACCGTGAAGGCTCTTCTCAAGAAGAACGAGATCCTTTGATCCAAGGGCTGCGATATGAAAGAACTCTTGATTTTTATCGTCAGCCATCTGGTCGATCATCCCGAAGCCGTCTCGGTCAACGAGATCCAGAAGAGCGAGAAGGAGATCACCCTTGAGCTGACGGTCGACCCGTCGGACATGGGCAAGGTCATCGGCCGTCAGGGCAGGATTGCGAAGGCCATCCGCACCCTGATGAAGACCTCGGCTGCGCACGACAATATCCGCGTGAACGTGGATATCATGGGCTGACCGGTGCTGAAAGAATATCTGGAAGCGGGGAAGATCGTCGGCACCTTCGGCGTTTTGGGCGAGGTGCGGATCCTTCCCTGGAGCGACAGCCCCGATTTTCTGCGGGGCTTTTCGCGTGTCTTTATCGACGGAAAAGAGTACAAGCTGCTCCGCACGCGGGTGCACAAGGGGATGGCGCTCGCCCTGATCGAAGGCTTCGCCAATCCGGAGGACGCCATGGTCCTGAAAAACAAGACCGTGATGATCGCCCGCGCCGACGCCGCCCTTCCCGAAGGCCGCGTATTCGTGGAGGACCTGATCGGTCTTCCCGTGTTTGACCTGCGCAGAGGACGGGTGATCGGAAAGCTGGCGGAGGTCATGAATCTGCCCGCCGGCGACGTATACCGGGTGGCCGGGGAGAAGGGCGATATCCTGATCCCCGCGGTCCCCGCCTTTTTGCGCGGAGCCGATCCGGAAAAGGGCGAGATCCGGGTGGAAACCATCGAGGGTATGGGCGATGAGGATTGATATTCTTACGCTGTTTCCGGAGAGCGTGGAGACCTTTCTCTCGGAAAGCATACTGGGCCGCGCCCGCAAAAAGGGCGCGGTGGAGATCGTCTGCCGTCAGATCCGCGATTACACCCTGAACAAGCAAAAGCAGACCGACGATTATCCCTACGGCGGCGGCTACGGCATGGTCATGTACGCCGACGCGCTTTACCATGCGCATCGCTCGGTCCTCGAGGAATGCGGCAAGGATCACGTGCACACGGTCTATCTCTCGCCGCAGGGGCAGCTCTTCGACGAGGACAAGGCCAAGGAGCTGGCGGGATACGATCAGATCATGCTGGTCTGCGGCCACTACGAGGGCGTGGACGAACGCTTTCTGGAGGAGTGCGCGGACGAGGAGATTTCCCTCGGCAACTTCGTCCTCACCGGCGGAGAGATCGCCGCGGCGGCCGTGGCCGACGCGGTGGCGCGGCTGGTGCCGGGCGTGCTGCGCACCGAGGAATGCTTCACCGACGAAAGCCTGTACGACGGCCGCCTGGAGCATCCCCAGTATACCCGGCCGGAGGAATGGCACGGGAAACGCGTGCCCGAAGTGCTTCTCTCGGGAGATCATGAAAAGATCCGTCTGTGGAGAAAAAGGCAGGGGCTTCTTCGCACCTTCGACAAGCGCCCCGATCTCTTCCGGGAATTCCCGCTGAGCGCGGAGGAAAAGAAGATCCTCCGGGAAGAGGGAAGGGACCCGGAAGAAGCCGGATAAATAGAAACCGCATCGGAAAAGCGCAGGGCGAAAGCCCTGCGCTTTTGGCGTCATGACGGGGAAACGCCGGATCACAGAAGTTCTCCCGCGAAGGATTCCCTTCACGAAGGCGCTTTTGCCGTCTCCGGCGCGGCACGGGATTCCTCTTCACCGTGAGGCGGGAGAAGAAACGCGCCCCGGCGTTGAGGCCGGGGCGCTGTTACAAAACGGCTATAGGACGACCGTTATTTTACCGTGAGCTTTGCGGAGGAGGAGGTCACGCTGCCTGCGCTGTTGGACACGACGCAGCGGAAGAGAAGTCCGTTCCGTGCGGAGCTTGCCGTCATCGAGATAGAGGCGGTGTTGCTCGTGAAGCTCGGGATCTTCCAGGTTTTTCCGCTGTCAGCCGAGTAATACCACTGATACTTCAGACCGGTGCCCGATGCGGCGACGGTGAATTTTGCCGTTCCGTTCAGGGCGACGCTGGCTGCTTTCGGCTGGGTGGTGATCGTGGGCTTTGCCGTGATCACCGTGAGCTTTGCGGAGGAGGAGGTCGCGCTGCCTGCGCTGTTGGACACGACGCAGCGGAAGAGAAGTCCGTTCCGCGAGGAGCTTGCCGTCATCGAGATAGAGGCGGTGTTGCTCGTGAAGCTCGGGATCTTCCAGGTTTTTCCGCCGTCTGCCGAGTAATACCACTGATACTTCAGACCGGCGCCCGATGCGGCGATGGTGAATTTTGCCGTTCCGTTCAGAACGACGCTGGCTGCCTTCGGCTGGGTCGTGATCGTCGGCTTTGTGATCAGTGTGAGCTTTGCGGAGGAAGAGGTCACGCTGCCCGCGCTGTTGGACACGACGCAGCGGAAGAGAAGTCCGTTCCGTGCGGAGCTTGCCGTCATCGAAATGGTGGCGGTGTTGCTCGTGAAGCTCGGGATCTTCCAGGTCTTTCCACCGTCTGCCGAGTAATACCACTGATACTTCAGGCCGCCCCCAGACGCGGCGACGGTGAATTTTGCCGTTCCGTTCAGAACGACGTTTGCCGCTTTCGGCTGGGTCGTGACTGCCGGTTTCGGGAAAATCACCGTCAGTTTTGCGGAGGAGGATGTCGCGCTTCCCACGCTGTTCGAGACGACGCAGCGGAAGAACAGACCGTTCCGCGCGGCGTTCGCTGTCACCGAAAGGGTGGCGGTGTTGCTCGTGAAGCTCGGGATCTTCCAGGTGCTGCCGCCGTCTGCCGAATAATACCACTGATATTTCAATTCGGAGCCGTAGGCCTTCACCGTGAAGTTGACCGTGGCGTCGAGATTGGCGCTGGCGGAGACCGGCTGCGTCCGAATCGCCGGTTTGACGCCGGTGACCGTCAGGACCGCGGCGGAAGAATATGCCGGTGCGAGACCGGGTTCCAGAACGTCCACCACGCAGCGAAGCATCACGCCGTTGCGGGATTCGATTCCCTTTACGGGCAAGCTGCTCGTATTATACCCCGCCATCGTGGAATTCGTCCAGGTCTTGCCGCCGTTGGAAGAATACTGCCATTGATAAAGGAGGGGGGCGTCTCCTGCTTCCGTGGCCGTTACCGACAGCGTGACCGTGCTGCCAGACGCAACGCTCGTGCTCTTCGGAGAAGACGTAATCACGGGCTTGGCGTACGAACGGAGATAGGCGATGCCTGTGACGGAATATTTGTCGTTGATATCGTCAATGTTCCAGCCGGTGGCTGACGCGGGGTGATAGATATAGAGAGGGCTTTTCCCATTGTAATTAATGTCATAGGAATACGGCACGTCGAACGGGAAACTGGAACCGCTCTCCATGCTCGGCGCGTTCCCCTTGAAGATGACCCGGCTGTATTTGTAGCCGCCTGTAAACGCGTCGCCGCCGATCACGGTCACGCTGGAGGGGATGATGACGGAATGAAGAGGACATAAGTAAAACGCATAATCGTCGATGATCTTCAGCTTACCCGGAAGCGTGATCGCCGTGAGATTGGAGCAATTATAAAACGCCCATTCTCCGATCTGCGTCAGGTTTGCGGGAAGCGTTACCGAAGAAAGAGACGTACATCCGGAGAATGCCCTCTCTTCTATTTTTGTCACCTTGTCGGGAATGACAATCTTGCTCAGACTGATGCATCCGGAAAAACCATCGATACTTGTCAGGGTCGACGGGAGGGAAACGGTCTCCAAAAGCTTGCAATCACTGAAAACCGCGTCAGAGACGCTCGTGATCCCCTCCCGGATGATGATTTTGGTGACGTCAAAATCACTCCAAGATTTATTGTTGTTTTCACGATACATACGATAATAATCGCACATTTCTCCCGTTCCGGAGATGGTAAGCACGCCGGAATCGGTCAGCGTCCAGCTCGTATTCTCATACGATCCGCTGACCACCGTCGCCGCTTTCGCGTCGCTCTGCAAAAGGAGCCCCGCGATCACGAAGACGCACAGCGCGAAAAGAGGGATCAGGATTCGCTTTACGGTTTTGCTCATGTGTTTCATTCCTTTCTTTTCTTTCGGCATCGCGTGCCGTCATGGTGGAACCCGTTTTCTCTGACCGGCAGACCTCCTTTCAGCAGCCGTCTCCACGGGCGGGGAAAGATCGGCTGAACGATACGCTTCATCAACGAAAGCATACCGCAATTTGCGGTAAATGTCAATACTGCAATTTGCGGTATTATATAATATGGAAGATGTTGAAGACACCGAAAGGGGGGAGGCGCATGTTCCGGAGGATCCGCGATCTGCGGGAGGATCACGATCTGACGCAGAGGCAGATGGCGGAAATGCTCCGCTGCTCCCAGCAGGTTTACAGCAATTACGAACTCGGGCAGCGCGATATCCCCACCGAAGTCCTGATCCGTCTCGCGCGGTTTTACCGGGTATCCGCGGATTATCTCCTCGGCATGACCGACGACCCCCGGCCGCGATGGAAAACAAAAGAGTAAACGCCTTTCTCTCCGGCTTCCGGAGAAGAAAGGCGCTGCTTTTTTATGCACGGGGAATGGCGGGACGCGTCCGGTCTCCGGCGTACCGCGGGGAAAGATCTGCCCCGGGGCCGCCTCACAGGATGATGCAGATCATGCCGCCGGAGCCCTCGTTGATCACCCGCTCCAGGGTCTCGCGGAAGCGGACGCCCGATTCGCCGGAGACGTGCGCGATCTTGGCGGCGAGGCCTTCGTTGATCAGCTCGTGGAGCGATTTTCCGAAGATGTTGGAATCCCAGAGCTTTGCGGGATCGTCCTCGAATTCGCCGAGGATGTAGTCCACCAGCTCCTCCGACTGCTTTTCGCTGCCGACGATGGGGGTGACCGTGCTGTGGATATCGGCGCGCATGACGTGAAGGGAGGGAGCGCTGGCCGAAAGGCGCACGCCGAACCGGCCGCCCTTCCGCACGATCTCCGGCTCCTCCAGCTTCATCTCCTCCCGGGAGGGAAGGAGCGCGCTGTATCCCTTTTCGTACGCCTCGTCAAGAGCAGAAGCAAACCGCTCGTATTTCTTCCTGAAGGCGGCGAGATCGGCGAGCAGCGGCAGGAGCTCGTCGTCGGAAGAGATCCCGCATCCCTCGGGAAGCGCGTCGGAAAGCAGCCGGAAATAGAGCGTGCGGGGCGGGGAAAGGCGGAAGCGCGCCTCTCCCGTGGCGAGGTCCACCGACGTGATCTCGGAGGATTCCACCGCTTCGGATGCGCCGAGCGCTGCGGGGACCCCCTCCAGGTCGCGGATCTTTTTCACGCCGCCGAAGGCGGAAAGAAGCGCCTCCCGCAGGGCGACCGAAGCGGGATGGGAAAGAGGAAGCCCCGCGAGATAATCGGGCAGATCGATCCCGATCTCGCCCACGGGAAATTCAAAGAGCAGGGTGCGCAGGATCGCCTCGATCCCCTCCCGGGAAAGATGCAGGATATCCACCGGAAGCACCCGGGAGGAGGTCTCCGCCGCGATCCTGTCGGCAAGAGCCTGCGTCTCCTCCCGCGCGGGTTCGCGGGAGTTCAGAAGGACCAGATACGGCTTGCCCGTGTCCCGGAGCTCGGCGATCACCCGCGTTTCGGCTTCGGCGTAGGCCTCCCGGGGAAGATCGGTGACCGTCCCGTCGCTGGTGACGACAAGTCCGACGGTGGCGTGATCGCGCATCACCCGGCGCGTCCCCTCCTCGGCCGCCTCCGGAAGGGCCACCGCGTCGCCGAACCACGGGGTGTCCACCAGGCGCGGCTCGCCGTTTTCCTCGCCGCCGAGGGCGCCTTCCACCATATATCCCACGCAGTCGGCCAGACGGATCTTCATGACCGCGCCGGATACGGTGATCTCCGCCGCCTTTTCGGGAATGAATTTCGGCTCCGAGGTGGTGATGGTGCGTCCGCCCGCGCTTTGGGGCAGTTCGTCCCGCGCCCGTTCCCGGGCGGCCGGGTCCTTGATGGAGGGAAGGACAAGATGCTCCATCAAGGCCTTGACAAGGGTGGATTTTCCGGTGCGGACCGGTCCCACCACGCCGATATAGATGTTGCCGCCGGTGCGGACGGCGATATCCTGATAAATGGACTGTTCGGTCGCCATAGCGTTCCTCCTTGTTTGCCCTGTCGTTGGGAAACTCTATGCGGGAAGCAGGGGGAATATGCGAAAAAACGGTTGCGAAGAAGCCGCGTTCGGGGTATAATACAAAAAGGAAAAAGAGAATCGTCCGGCGAAGGGCGCGCGGCGGGACCGGCGGGGGAACCTTATTCCCGGATCTGCGTCTGATTTCGCGGGAAGAAAGTAGGGATGATCTGTGAAAGAACGCTTGAAAGTGGCTTTCGTCGGCGTTTCGGGCCGCGGTTCGGGACTGATGAACCTGGTTCTGGACACCATGCCGGATATCGAAGTGGCGGCCGTGTGCGATCTTTATGCCGACCGCACCGCCGCGGCGCGCAGGCGCGTCTTTGAAAAAACGGGAAAGGAGCCCTTTGCCTCTACCGATCACCGGGAGGTCGTCGCTCTTCCCGAAGTCGACGCGGTGGTGACGCCGTCCTCCTGGACGTCGCACGTGGACGTCTGTCTCGATGCCATGAACGCCGGGAAATATGCCGCGACCGAGGTGGGCGGAGCTCCCTCGATCGAGGACTGCTGGGAACTGGTGCGCACCTCGGAAAGGACCGGGATGCCCTGCATGATGCTGGAAAACTGCTGCTACGGCAGGGAAGAGATGGCCGTCCTGCGCATGGCGCGGGAGGGGGTTTTCGGCGAACTGATCCACTGCAAGGGCGCCTACAGCCACGATCTGCGGGAGGAGATCTGCCGCGGACTGGAAAACCGGCACTACCGCATCCATAATTTCTCCCACCGCGCGGGCGATCTCTATCCCACCCACGCTTTGGGCCCGCTCGCCAAGATCCTCCGCATCAACAACGGCAACCGCTTCGTCTCGCTGACCTCCATGCAGACGAAATCCCGCGGCCTGAATCTCTGGGCAAAGGAGCATATGGGAGAGGATTCGGAGATCGCGAAGCGCGACTTCGCCGCCGGCGACGTGGTGACCACCATGATCAAATGCGCCCACGGCGAAACCATCGTTCTGACCCACGACAACTGTCTGCCCCGGCCGTATTCCCGCGGCTGTCTCGTGCAGGGGACCCGCGGCCTCTGGTCGGAGGATAAAAACGCCTGCATGATAGAAGGACGGGACAAGGTCCGCGCGGAAGGATGGGATCCCCACGCCTGGGAACCCATGGAGAGCATTTTCAAGGATTACGAGCATCCTCTCTGGGAGGAATTCTTGAACGACGGCGTGCGCGGCGGACACGGCGGCATGGACTATCTGGTGCTTCGCGCCTTCTTTGAAGCGGCGATGAAGGAGGAAACGCCTCCCATCACGGTGTACGACGTGGCTTCCTGGATGGCGATCACCACCCTGTCGGAGGATTCCTGCCATATGGGCTCCATGCCGGTGGCGGTGCCCGACTTCACCCGGGGAAAGTGGATCGAACCCAAATGCGCCCCCCGCGGCAAATACTCGCTGGACGAGGTGTGCGGCGAAGCCTTCGGGGAAAAGTGACGAAAGGATAAAGAAGCTTGCAGCGATACAGACCCTTTGAAATCAAAAAGAAAAGCGTCACGGGCGCCCTGATCTGGGCTGCCGGGCTGGCGCTTTTTGCCGTGGTGCTTTTCGTCGGTCTGATGGTTCTGGAAAATCACGTCGTGATCACCGACAAGGGGATCTTTTTCGACTTCTCCGGACGCGAAGAGCCGAAGGAACCGCTGGATATGGATTTCGTTCAGGTGCCGGCGCTGGAGATAGAAGAATCGGAAAGCGTCACGGAGCGGGAGGAACGCTATTATCCCGGCATGATCTCCGACAAAGCGGTCTACGCCATGGAATTCGACCTGGACGCCGATTTCGGGGAAAAGTTTGAAAAGCTGTGGCACTTCAACGTGAACACCGTGATCCTCCGGCTCCGCCCGGCGAGCGGCGTGGTTTCCTACCGCTCTGAGGCAGACGGCGCGAAGGATCACACCGACGGGAAGGATATTGACGTGGCCGCGCTGATCGGCGGCCTGCACGGCGCGGGATACCGGGTTTACGCCCGGATCTCGGTTTACGCGGACGCGACCTTTGCCGCCGACAACCCCGCCTCGGTGCTGAAATCCATCGAAAGGGAAGAGGGATGGCTCGACAACGGCGGGAACGCCTGGATCAACCCCTATTCCGCGGTCTTCAACGAGTACTTCGACGGACTCCTCGCCGAATACGCCTCCTTCGATTTCGACGGATATCTCTTTGAAAACGCCGCCTTCCCCTATGCCGGCAAGCTGTCGGACGCCTATTACGTGGACGATTCGACGGAGGAACGGGGCAAGGAGGTGGACGAGACGGCAGAAGCCATCCTGGCCGCCATCCGGGGAAAGCCGGTCTATTACGTGCTGGACGTCCCGACCATCCTGACCGAGGGGAGAAACGAAGTCACCGGCGTGGATATCGCGAAGCACGGCGAAAAGGGGATCGGGATCGTGCCCGATCTGACCGTGTCCTCGGCGGGCAATCTGGCTTACGAGCTCTCCGACGCCGGATACTGCCAGACCATCGCCTATAAAGACGTGGCCGCGGCGCTGGAGCGTGCGGCCGGATCTCAGGTGCTGCCGATGCTTGCGGTCCGGGGAAAGCTTTCGGACACTCTGCGCGTTTCGGTCGAAAAAGCGGTGAAGGAGATCCGGACCTCGTCGCCCGGCGCTTACGCCGTATCGCTTCAGGAAACCGTCTATTTCCCGGAGCTCTTCCAGGTGATGGGCAACGAGGGCGAGTATCTGCTCGGCGACGTGAAGACGCCGCCTCCGGAGCCTGAGACGGAATCCGGGACCGCGGAAGAAGGGGAAGAGACCGAAAGCGAGCCTGAAGAAGGAGAGACGGAAGAAGAGAGCGAGGAAACCTCCGAAGAAGAAAAGACGGGCGACGGCGAAGAAGAATCCTCCGGCACAGGATCTGCCGGGACCGAAAAGCCCGTGGAAGTGATCGAACCGACGATCCCCGCGGAGCCCGAGGAAAGCGAAAGCGAGGTCCCGAAGGACGTGGAAGAGGATCCCTTCGCCTGAGAAAGACAGAGACCGGATCTGCCGTGAAAACGGAAGAATAACGGACGCGCCTTGCCGGCGCGTCCGTTTTTTGTAGAGTAAAACCACTCGTTAGACGAGTGGTTCAGGAAAGCTTAAGCGATAAGGAAGAAAAAGAACTCCTTTTGCTGTATACTAGAGGTGCGGTCTGCCAACTGCACCAGGAACAGC
>JAFRWU010000096.1 GCA_017441705.1 Clostridia bacterium
CGGCGGGAGGACGCGCGTCCTCCCGCCGATTTTCTTTTCCTCAGGCTTTTTTCTTCCATTCCCGGTAAAGCTTTCCGTCCCATCCCCAGAGATCCCGGGGATCGGCGGTCTTTCCCTCCTGCCGCAGCCAGACCCGCATGGGACGCGGCCCGCGGTTGTTCCAGTCCCGGTACGCGATCAGGGGGATCCTTGTCCCTTCCACGGTCCTGACGGTCAGGCTTCCGTCTTCCTCCGGCGACGGCGGTTCCTCTGAAAGGAGCGGATCGACGTCTTCTTCTCCCTCCTCCCATTCGGCGGCGAAGAGCACCGGTCCTCTGAGGAACGCTACCCGGTCCCGGTCGGCCTCCACCCAGGGATGGGCTTCGATCCTCCGGGGACGGGTCGAAAAGGCGATCCCGGTCTCGCTTTCGCCCGCGGGGACCGCGAGGACCGCATACCCCTTTTCGACCGCAAAGGGCCGGTCGAGGCCGAATCCCTCCGCCCAGGAAGGGATGCGGATATGCAGGATCCGCGGCCTGTCGCTTTTCACCTTCAGCCGTTTTCCTCCGTTCGCGGAGGAAAGGACCGTTTCGATCCCTTCTCCGGCCGAAGCCGCGTCGATCAGGAGATTCACCCAGAGATCCTTTTCCCCGAAGGAAAAAATCATCGAGGGCAGCGCGCCCGCCGCCTTGAGGAGCATCGGCGGACAGCAGGGACATCCGTGCCACGACCACCGTTCCCTTCCGCCGGGGCTTTCCAGCGGGTTTTCGTAGGTATAATGCGTCCCGTCGGCCGAAACCGCCGCGGGAAGCAGATTACAGACGGTGCTTTCGGCCGCGTCCCAGACCGCGCCGTCGCCGGTCAGCCGGAACATGGCGTCGGCGAAAAACAGGAATCCGACCCCGGCGCAGGTTTCCAGATAGGCGTCGTTGGGAAGGGCGTACTGCTGGCCGAAGCGCTCTTGGTCCCGGTAGGCGCCCACCGATCCGTTGACGTGGAGCTTGGTCGTCACGATATCCCGCCAGATCGCCCTTGCCGCGCTCTCCAGCCCGCGGTCGCCGGTCTCCCGGGCCGCTTCGGCGATCCCGGTATAGAAGAGCGTCGCTCTGACCGCGTGGCCGACGGCCTCCCGCTGTTCCCGGGCCGGACGGTGATCCTGGGCGTATTCCTGGAGGAAGGGCGGAAACTGATGCCGGTTTTCGTTACGTCCCTTGCTTTCGATAAAGAACAGCGCAAGCTTCAGATAGTCGCCGCGCTTCGCGCCGAGCCGTTCGGCGAGGGCCGGTTCTTCGCTGAAAAGCGCCTCCAGGGAGAGCAGGGCGGATTCCGCCAGCGAATGCTCGCAGGTGACGTTCCATTTGGGCGGCGGGCCGATATGCGCCGCAAGATAATCGGCGCACCGGACCGCGCACGCAAGAAGCTTCGTCTTGCCCGTGGCGCGGTAATGGTGCACGCCCGCCTCGATCAGGCATCCGCAGTCGTAGGTCTCGTGCTGCCAGCGGGCGTTCCCGCCGAAAAGCCCCCATTCCTGCCCCGGACACATCAGCATGTCGTAGGGATGAAGCCATCCGTCCTCCCGCTGAGCCGCGGCGATGGCGTCGATGATCTCATCCAGCTTCTTTTCCGTTTCCGGGTCGGGCGACCGCGCCAGAAGATCCGACGCGCCGCGGATCACCTCGCAGATCAGGCCGTGATACCACGGCGGACCCGCGTGACCGCCCCGCTCTCCCCGCGCCGCGCGGCGGTAGTTTTCCACCGCTCCGTCCTTCAGGAATTTCTCCAGGACGTCCGGCAGAGTGACCGCGCGGAGCTTTTCCAGAAACGGCCCGAAGAATTCGTCCGTGATCCTCGTTTTTTTCAGGTCCGCCGGGACCGGGCGCGGCAAAGCGCCGGAGCTCTTTTCCTCAAACGGCATATGCGTTCTCCTTTCACTGTTCCGCGGTCTTTTCCGATCGGTCTTTCTCTCCCGTTTCGGCCGTTCATCTAAAGGACCAGACGCATACCGCTTTCCCGCGCTATTTCCCGGATATGATCCAGCCCGGCAAGGATGCGGTTGTCCACCACGCGGAAATCCGCCGCGCGCGAGGCGGGAAGCAGATCCGCAAACAGGAGGTCCGCCCCCGCGGCCAGCGCCGCGAGATTTCCCTCCCGTCCGGCGAGCCCTTCCCGGAGATCGCGTCCCGGCTGGCCGGCGGTGATGCGCACACCGGGCATCATGACGCGCAGAAGCGCGATGGTCCTCCAGATCCATTCCACGTTTCCCGGCCCGCCCTCCGCCGCCAGCGGCGTGTTTGCCGCGGGCATATACGGGATCACCGGCGCCCAGGAGATCTCCAGCTCTCGCATCCTGTCGATATCCTCTGCCAGCATGGAAAGGGTCTGCCCCGGATACCCGACGATGTCGCCGGAGGCCAGAGGGATCCCGAGCTCCCGGATGCTTTCGATCGCCCGCATCCGCCTCCGGAAATCGGTCGATGGATTCAGCCGGTTGAAAACCTCCTCCTGCGCCATCTCGAATTTCAGGACGTATTCGTCGGCTCCCGCGGCGCGGAGCTCGGCAAACTGCGCCTTTTCAAATTCCCCGCAGGCCAGGCTGACGTGCGCCGCCCCGTTCCGCTTCAGATCCGAAACCAGCCGGCAGAGCCGGTCGAATCCGAATTTCGGATCCTCGCCGGAAATCAGGAACGCGCGGGTCAGTCCGGTTTTCGCCGCGGCGGAAAAGAGAGAGAGGATCTCCTCCGGCTCCATGCGGTAACGGGGGATCGCGACGTTCCCGGCGCGCATGCCGCAGTAGAGGCATTGATTCCGGCAGATATTGTCAAATCCCAGCATGGCCGATGCGATCAGCCTGTCCCCGTTTTCCCTTCTGTGGGTCTCCTTCGCCTCCTGCAGAAGTCCCGTATGAAAGCTTTCCCACGGTTCTTCCAGGTATTCCAGGATCTCTGTGCGGGAAAGCGCGCGATAAGCTTTTTTCACGTCCGCCCCTTTCCGCGGGGCACGCCCCGCTCGTCTCTCCGTCGTCTTTCGTCTTGCAAGGACGGCGGTAAAAAAGCCGGACGGCGTCCCCGCCGGGACCCGTCCGGTTTCCTTCATTCTCCGTTATCGGAACGCATGGCTTTCCCGATGTTCCAGATATGCGCCGCCGTTTCGGCCGCCTTTTCCCGTTCGCTTTCCTTCTCATAGGAGAAGGAGGCCGTTTTCGCCCCGCAGTCCACGCACGTCACGTAAAAGCACCATCCGTTCTCCTCCTCCAGGATCGCCGCGCCGCCGCAGAAGGGGCAGTCCTCCAGAATCGTTCTTTTGTGCAGACTCAGATCCATTTTCTCTCCTTTCGGCTCTCAAAGCCCCTTCACCATGCGCAGTCTTGTCCCGTCTTCGTCCAGGATCCCGTATCCGAGCCTTTCGTACAGACGGCGGGCGCCCTCGTTCGTCTTTTCCGCATGCAGGACGAAGGCCCCGATCCCGAGGCTTCGTCCGTACGCCTCCGCATCCCGGATCAGGGCGGTCCCGATCCCCCGGCCGCGGTACGCCCCGCTCACCGAGAGATCGTCGAAATACAGGTAGTCGATCTCCTCCCGGTGGACCTCCGCCGCGAGATATCCGACGACCTTTCCTTCGGCTTCCGCCACGACGAGCCGGTCTTCCCCGTCCGCAAAATAGCGTTCGAGGTATCCTTCCTCATATCCTTCGACGTCATCCCGCCGGAAAATCGTCCGGAGCATTTCAAGGAAAAGATCGGATACCGCCGGGATATCCTCCCGCACGGCCGGCCGGAGTTCCCAGAGGGAGCGTTCCCTTTCTCTCTCCGCCTCGTCCCGGTCTTTTTTCATTTTCATTCGGATCCCTCCGGCGTTTCCTTTTCCCGGAAAACGCCTACCGCCTCGTCGACCGGCATGGCGAAGGCGATGCCATGCCCCGGCGTATTGAGGCCCACCGCGCTGTAAAGCGCGCGGAGGATCCGGTTCCTTTTGTCCGCTTCCGCCAGGATGATGACCATTTCCTTCTGGGAAGAGACGGTGACGCCGAAGGTCTTTTCGACCTCGGCGCTGGCGGTGCCGCGGGATCGGGTGATGGTCCCTCCGGTGGCGCCGGCCGAGCGCGCGGCGTCCATCACGGCGCCGCTGAAGCCCTCGTTGACGATGCAGAAAATCGCTTCGTATTTGCAGTCCATTAGAAAAACCTCTCGGAACTTCTGATATTCGAAAGCAGCTCAAACGCATTCACGCCGATCACCGCGGTGAGCGGAACGGTGAACGCGATGCCCCTTCCGTTTCTGACGGTTTTGAATTTCTCGTCCAGCGCCTGAAGCAGCTCGTGCGATCTCGCCGCCTGCACGACCCCGAAGATCACGCTTTTCCGGTCATCCGCAAGGCCGATCAGCTCCAGCATCTCGGCGGTGGACGTCCCCTGCGCCGAAACGAAATACTGGACGTTCACGCCCTGACTCTGGATGAAATCGGCGTAGTATTCGGATTTTGACCGGTTGACGATCGTGACGATCAGCTTGAGCCTGTCCGGCGACTTGACCGGTTCCAGATTGCCGTTGTTCATAAAAACGCTCCTGCCTCACATGAATTCGATGATGCGTTCGTCGTCAGCGCTGTAGATCCGCCGCATGGCCCGGCGTCGTCTGATCCCCTCGGCCGCCACGGCGCGGAAGCCCAGGATCTGGATCGAGATCAGGGGCGTCATCGCCACCATCGCCACGATCCCGAAGGCGTCGGAGGGGATCCCTTCCACCCCCTGAAAAACCGTACAGGCGCCGATGGCGAAGGGCAGGATGAAGCTGGAGGTCAGGGGGCCGCTTGCCACTCCGCCCGAGTCGAAGGCGACGGAGGTATATAGTCCGGGCACGATCAGCGAAAGCCCGAGCGAGAGGATGTATCCGGGAATGACGTAATACAGGATGCTGAAATCGAAGATGATGCGGATCATGGAAAGCGCGATCGATATCCCCACGCCGACGGAAAGCGCGATCATCATGGATCTCCGGGAGATCGTGCCGTCGGTCACCTGCTCCACCTGATTGTTCAGCACGTGGATCGCGGGTTCCGCCATCACCGTCGCCATCCCGGTGATGAACCCGAACACGACGAGGAACGCGGGATGACCGCCGCCGGCAAGCTCGGTGCCGAGCTTGAAGCCAACGGGCATGAACCCGATCTTGACCGCGACCATGAAGATCACCAGTCCCGTAAAGGTGAAAAGCAGACCGAGCGCGATCTGCAGAAGCTTTTTCGCGGGCAGCTTCAGGATCAGGAACTGCAGGATGAAGAAGAAGGCGGAGATCAGGACCAGCGCCGCGGCCACCTCCCGCATGGTCTCCAGAACGGTTTTCAGGACGTTCGCGCCGAGCTGCGATTCCATGGAATAATCCGGCAGGGTATAGTTCACGTCGCCCTTGGAAAACACTCCGATCAGGATCACCGCCAGGACCGGGCCGATCGAGCAGAGAGCGATCGATCCGAAATTGTTTTCCGCGTTCTTGCTCTTTCCCACCGTGGAGGCGATGCCGATGCCCAGCGCCATGAGAAAGGGCACGGTGATGGGTCCGGTGGTCACGCCGCCCGAATCGAAGGCCAGCGCCGTGAACGGCGCGCCGCCGTTCAGGAGAAGCACGGCGACCAGGGCGAACATCGCGAGATAAAAGAAGGTCAGCATCTGCGGAAGCGGCTTGTTGTTGACCGTGCGGATGATCGAAAGCACGAGGAACAGGCCGACCCCGCCGCCGACCACGCCGATCAGGACGCCGCTTTCGACCATGTCGGACACCTGCACGGCCAGCATCGAAAGATCCGGCTCCGCCACGGTGATCAGGACCCCCATCAGGAAACTGATCGCGAGAAGCAGCAGCGGTTTTCTGGCTTTGGAAAGGCCGCTTCCCACGTGTTCTCCCATGGGCGACATGGCCAGGTCGGCGCCCAGATTGAAAAACCCCACGCCGACGACAAGAAGCACGCAGGAAATCAAAAAGACGCAAAGCTCGGTCGCAGTCAGATCGACCAGAGGCGTGAAATACATGATCAGCACGATCGCAAAGACCGGAAGGACGGAAAACGCCGCTTCCTTGATTTTGAGCAGCAATACTTTCATTTGTTTTTCCTGATTTCCTCTTGTTGACCGGACGCCGGCTTCAGCGCCGGGAAAGTCAACCGTATTGTATCACAGGGCCTTGCAAAAAGCAACCGGCCGGAGCGTCCGGTTCTTCCGGGGCGGATTCTGCCGAAATCATATTTTCCGATTGCTTTTTGCGCCCCGTGTGGTATACTGCGTATGGGTAATGAGAAGGCTTCTTCCCGTCACGATATCACACGCGGGCCTGCGCGGACCAGGCGCATCCCGCCGGAAGCTTTGCCCGGTCTCTTTACAACAGAAAAAAACAAGGAGGAGTTCACATGTCTCAGCGTTTTCTCGCCGGCTGGGGAGAGACAGATCTGGCCCCGGCGAAAAGAGTACGCCTGGCGGGTCAGTTCGCCGAAAGGATCTCCGATTCCGTGGAAACCCCGGTTCAGGCCGTTTCTCTGGCTCTGGAATCCGAAAACGGAGCCGTCGTGTTCTGCGGCTGCGATCTGGAGAGCGTCAGTCTGAACCTTCTTGCACTGGTGCGGGAAAGGCTCTCCGCGCTCGTCCCGGACCTGGATCCCCGCTGCGTCATCCTCTCCGCCACCCATTCGCACACCTCCCTGCAGTACACCGGCAAAAACGTCGAGGGGCGCGGCTCCCTGTCCGTCCTGCAAAACTATCTTCCGGACGACGTCCGGTATGAGAGCGCGGTCTCCGAAGACGAAGACGTCATGAGCGACGACGAAGCGCTTTACTGGCTGGCGGACCGGATCTCCGAGTCCGTGGCGGAGGCATGGAGGAACCGCGCCGCCGCCTCCGTTTCCAATCAGTTCGGCCGGGCGGCTGTCGGCATGTGCCGCCGCGCCGTCTACAACGACGGGACCGCCCGGATGTGGGGCGACACCGGCACGTCAAACTTCGTGTCTCTGGAGGGCGGCAGCGATTCCGGCGTGGAGCTTCTCTACGTCTTCGACGGAGAAGGGAAGCTCACCGGCGTAGCCGCCAATCTCGCCTGCCCCGCCCAGACCGTGCAGCACAGGACCTTCCTCTCCTCGGATTTCTGGGGCAAAACGCGGATCCTGGTGCGGGAGGCCCTGGGCGAAAACGTGAAGGTACTGGGCCTCTGCTCCCCCGCCGGGGACCAGTGCCCCGTGGATCTCATCCGCTGGGTGGAGCCGGAAAGCGACGTCCACGACCCCAACATCGAGCGGAACGATCCGCCGAAGCGCAAAGCCGATCCCTCCATGTTCGACGTCGCCGGATCCTGGAAAGCCGGCCGCCGCGTGGCCCGCGAGATCGTCGACGCCTTTGGGGACGCCCTGCGGGAGCGCGCCGTGCCGGAGATCTTCCGCCACGAGGTCCTGGACGTGATCCTTCCCATCCGCTTCGTCACCATTGCCGAGCGCGACGACGCCGAGGAGCAGATCCGAAAATACGTGGAACGCTCCCGCGGGCGCGCCTTCACCTATGAGGACAACGCGAAAATGCACGTCTACGCCGGCATTCTCGCCCGCTACGAGCTTCAGCAGACTTCCCTCCAGTTCCCCGCCGAGATCCACGTGCTGCGGCTGGGGGATACGGCTTTCGCCACCAGTCCCTTCGAGCTCTTCCTGGACTACGCCAACTGGATCCGGGCCCAGAGCCCTGCGGAGCAGACCTTCCTGATCCAGCTTGCCAACGGCTCCCTGGGGTACCTTCCCACCGCCAAGGCCGAAGCGGGCGGTCATTATTCCGCCAATATCGCCAGCGGCATCGCCGGTCACGAGGGCGGCGATCTGCTTGTCCGCCGCACCCTTACCGAGATCCGCAGGCAGTTCGGAAAGCTCTGCTGAGCCC